>NZ_CAKZPW010000350.1:0-8014 GCF_937139385.1 uncultured Maritalea sp.
AGGGTCGAAACAGATTCTGACTTGGGAGGGTCACATGATCGCATCACGCATCCGCAGCATGGGCGCGCCGCATTGGCTGGCGCTATGATCACTCTTGCTGCGCCATTGTGGGCGCAAGAGGCCACTGTCACGGTTCGTGACGCCTACGCACGCGCGGCAAGCCCTGCGGCCAAGGCCGGTGCCACTTTGCGGGCAATCATGGCATTGGGGAAGTTCCACGGTGTAATCGCTGCGACAACACCCACCGGTTGTTTCAATACAACGATCTTAGTGTTGGGGCGTGCTTCTGGGATAATATCTCCATAAGCCCGTCGCGCTTCTTCAGCAAACCACTCAATATAGCTCGCGCCATAAACAATTTCGCCTTTTGCTTCCGCTAATGGTTTACCCTGTTCGGTAGATAATAGAGCGCCCAATTGGTCCACATTGGCCAAAATCAAATCGTTCCACTTGCGCAATATATCGCATCGTTGCTTGGCGGTTTTTGCGGCCCAAGGTTTAAATGCCGCTTTGGCAGCTGCAATAGCTGCACGTGCATCATCGCCGGTGGTATCAGCAACGTCTGCCAAGTGCTCAGCGTTGGCTGGATTGGTTACAGCAAAGCTCTTGCCTGAACTGCCGCCCACCCATTGACCATCAATATAGGCCTCAGACTTTTTGAATTTCGACACTATATCCAACATGACATACCTTTCTCAACAATCGCGCCATCCCGATTTGCGCATGATCATTGTTGATGGAAAAACTGAAGAAGAGCTGTGAGCCTAGCGAGTGATTTGACGCCTGTCACGCCCATTCGCAAGAATTTGATCAAACTTTTCATGATCATTTTGAATGACACATTCACAAACATTCATGAGCCGGTCTGTTGGGTATAATATTGAACCAGACGAAATCAACTTGACCCCAACATGATCCGGTACACTATGGGCACCGTAGACAATGAGAACATGGGCAATTGGGAGCAAGTCATGGAAAACCAAAATAAAGAACGACTTTTTAAGATTGCCACATGGGCAACCTTTTACACCGCAACCATTGTTGCGGCGAGTAGCGCGGGCCTTTGGGACATCAAGGGCTATTATGCTGAACTGACATCGCCTTCATTTGCGCCGCCAAATTGGTTGTTTGGGCCCGTTTGGACAATCCTATATGTATTCGTTGCAACCATTGGATTTCGCCTGGTTTACATGGCAAAGGATGCTTGGAAGCCGTTACTTATTGCGCTTTGGACCTTGCAATTCTGCCTAAATACAATTTGGACCCCGGTCTTTTTTGGTGCCTACAACTTGGGCGCGGCACTCATTTACATTGTGGCGCTTGATGTGGTGGTTTTGGCGTTTATTGCACTGATTTGGAATAAAGACCGAATTAGCGCTTATTTGGCCATTCCCTATTTGGCGTGGATCAGCTTTGCGAGCATATTGAATGCATCGTTTTGGATGTTGAACGGCTAATCGCCAATATGGGTTTCAACCAGCGCTGTCGCTGATCACGATCTGGTCAGCGGCAAGCAATTCCAACGCTTTTTCAGCGGGCACGGGGCGACCAAACAAATAGCCTTGCCCAATATCACAACCAAACTGTTGCATCGTTTTCAACTGCTCGTGTGTCTCAATTCCTTCAGCGACGATGGTGGTGTCAAGACTTTTGCTTAAGGCGAAAATGGCGCCCACGATCTTTTTCATTCTCGCGCTATCATTGCACTCCTGCACGAACAGTTGATCTATCTTGATCTTGTCGAACTCGACTTTTGTTAACCGAGAGAAGCTTGAATATCCGGTGCCAAAATCATCCAATGCAATACGCACGCCTGCGTTTTTGAGGTCGATCAGCGTCGCTATGACCGCTTCATGGTCATGCACAAAACAGCTCTCTGTCACTTCTAGCTCTAAACGTTCGGGCGACAAACCTGATTGCTCAAGTTGCCTAAAGACACGCTTTGCCATGAGCCGATCCCGCAATTGGGAGGCGGACAGATTAAACGACAGGGTTCTGTTGCCCGGCCAATTGCAGGCATCCTTGCAGGCCTTGCGGAAAAGGAGTTCAGATAGTTCCAGTATTTGGCCCGACTTTTCTGCAATATCGATAAAGGTGGAAGGCGGGATGAATGTGCCATCGCTTTGTTCCCAGCGCGCAAGCGCTTCAAATCCAATAATCTCTTTGGTTTGCAGGTCAATGTAGGGTTGGTAGTGCACCGACAATTGGCCATCGCGAATGGCACCGCGCAATTGCTGTTCTATTCGCGAACGCTCTGACATGGCCGTTCCAAGCTGTTTGGTAAACATCTTGAATGAGCCCTTGCTGCGATGCTTAGCTTCATAAAGCGCAACGTCAGCATTCACCCTTGCAATTTCAAGCGTTGGTGCATGATCCGGCATCATAGCAATGCCGACGGACGCACTCGCTTCTGTTTGATTTCCGTTGATCTGAAATGGTTCGTTCAGCGCCTTCACAACTTCTCTTGCGGCGGACTTCGCCTGAGCAGTGTCAACATTTCGCAATACAATCACAAACTCGTCGCCACCAACTCTTAGGACAGTTTGTTCTGCCATCAGCCAATTCAATCGATCACCAACCTGTATCAACAAATCGTCGCCGCCAGCGTGGCCAAATAGATCGTTAATCGATTTAAACCCATCAAGGTCCAAAACCAAAACAGCATGAGATTGGCCAGTTTCAGCGCAGCTCTTGAAGTCGGGATGTTCACAAAGTTGGTGCAAGAACTTTCTGTTCGGCAGACCAGTTAAATGGTCGTGCTGCGCCATCCAAACAACTTCTTCTTCCGCTTGTTCAAGTTTTGCAGATTCTCGCTTAAGTTGACGGTGCTTGCGAAATGCGTAAACAGTGCCACCAATTCCGGCGAGCAATATGCCTAAAACCACTTCATCTAATTCATAGGTTTCCATCTCATGGATGAACTCAATGACATATTCAAACACATCTAGTTGAGCAAAACAGTACCATGCCGCAACCACAATAGCGGCAATGACAAATATTTCATTTCTCGCACTGTTTCGACTTGGCCCTATGCCCTTGCCCATGAATTTCCCCGATGGCCTTCATACGTTAGGGTCAGGGTAAGGCGGGTGTCGTTAATTTTCACGAAAAGCGATTTGACGTGATTGTGCTAATTCTTGCGATAGTTAAAGCTTTACATATTTGCCAAGCTCTGGGACCCACTTTGCAACAAAAGGCCCCGGCGCGTGACTGATACAAATTTTAGAGTTGAAATTGCCGACCGAAGTCGTTCAACTCAAACACCCACCGAATCCTCACCAATGATGAGCGGCTTAATTGATGTCCAAAGACTTTGCAGAAACTGGCGACTTCCAATCCTACCTTTCAAAGATCGGCGCAGGTCTTGATGAGTTTGTGAAATTTGAACATGAAGACGCTTTAGCACCTGGTAAAGTGTGGCGAGAAAAACTGAGTGAACCCTTGCCTCAACAAGGCGTTGGACTGGAAGCTGTGAGCGAACTGTTGGTGCACGATGTCATTGCAAATGGCTCAGCTATTATTCGACCCGGTTTCACTTCGTTCATTACAACAGGTGGCACGACCGCTTCGGCCATTGCATCCGTTGCTGGGTCAATTGGTTCCCCCCAACGCTATACGTTAAACGCCTTCAACTTTTTGGAAGAATTGTCGCTTGAGTGGTTGGCACAAATGTGCGGTGTGCCAGATATGAAAGGCATCTATTCAACCGGCGGATCGGTGGCCAATCTGATCGCGCTTGGTGGGGCGCGCCAATGGGCATTTGAACAAGTGGGCCATGATGTGTCCGCATTGGGCATTGACCGCCCTACACGGATATACGCCAGTGCAGAATGTCACCACACCATCCAACGATCCGCCGGCGTCTTAGGACTAGGGCGCAGATCCGTGCGTTTGATCCAATGCGATGCACAAAAGCGGATGCTGCCCGAAGCATTGGCTGCGGCCATCAAAGAAGATTTGGCAGCAAATGTTTTACCCATCGCTATTGTGGCCAATACGGGCAGCACAAACACAGGCGCGATTGATCCCATAAAAGAAATTGGCGAAATCGCCCGCGCCAACAAGATTTGGTTCCATGTGGATGGCGCTTATGGATTGCCTGGCATTTTAGATGAGCGAATTGCCCATCTTTATGAGGGCCTTGAATTGGCTGACAGCGTGATTGTCGACCCGCACAAATGGCTGGGGGCATGCGTTGGCATTGCAGCCACCTTTATTCGAGACAGGGAAATTTTGCACCGCGCCTTTACCCAAGAACCCGCCGATTACTTAGAGGGTTCTGTTGATTACCAAGATGGCGCGAACGCCCCTTCTCACTCAATGGATGATTTTGGCATTCCCTACTTTGATTTTGGCGTCGAGCTAAGCGCGCCGCCGCGTGGCGTTGCCGTTTGGGCTATGCTCAAAGAAATCGGAGTTGATGGGATGCGTCAACGCATTAAACGGCACAATGATATGGCGCAACGGGTGGCAGAACGTGTGCGTGCGGACAAGCGGCTTGAATTGGTTTTGGAACCCAGCCTTTCGATTTGCTGTTTCCGCTATGTGGCGCCGGGCATTGAGGATTTGAACACGTTCAACCAGCGCATTCACCGTCGTTTGGTAAGGGGCAATGTATATATTCCTAGTACCACAAAAGTTGGCGACGTGTTGGCATTGCGGCCTTGTTTTGTCGGCGCTCGCAGTGTGCCGGGACAAGACGATGGGTTGGTGGACGAAGTCTTGCGATTGGGTGATGAATTGCTTGCGGAACAGGCCATGGGCTGACGCAATGCAAGGCTTGTTTTCTCGTTTAGCAACGTATAATTAAAGCAAGCCTTTGTTTTTTGTTTGAGGAATTTTCATGCTTTCACCCAATATGATCAGCAGGATTGCTGGTATTTTGGCCAAACTGGTGCTTTTTGCAGCCATCGTTCTGCCGTTGGCTGTTTTGTCTCTTGTCTTGTTTTTAAGCAGTATTCACCTTGAAATACACGGGGCAAATGAAATCAGTTTGTCTGGTGATCAAATCACACCGCTCGTGCGGGTCATCCTATTTGTTTTCTCAGCAGGGTACTTTGCGTTGCTTGTTGCCGGTCTGCTTTCCATCCGCCAAACCCTCATTGAAGCCGAACATCAACGTTGGCTTTCCTTTGAGAGCGTCAGGGGATTTCGGCGTTTCGCTATAGCAAACTTAGCTATTGCGTTGTACGAGATCTTTTTTGGCGCCTTAGCCTTCGCTTTAATTGATCTACAAAACGGCGACAGCTCATTTTCTGTGCAATTCGGGATGACGGCTGAGTTGGTTTCCGCATTATTCACCGGACTGGTGATCCTGATTGCTGCACACATTTTCACCGTTGGGCAAGCAGCGTACGAAGAAAATAGGAGCTTCATCTAGGTGGGCAGGTCATGAAAATCATTGTCAATTTGGATGTTATGCTGGCGCGCCGGAAAATGCGCCTCAAGGAGCTTGCAAAGGCTGTTGAGCTAACCGAGCAAAATCTATCCATGATCAAAACCGGCAAAGTTAAAGGTATGCGCTTTGAGACTTTGGCTAAGATATGCGCCGTTTTAGACTGCCAGCCCGGCGACTTATTGGAGTTTGACCCAGAAGAATAACAAAGACAATTGTCTTGTGCATTCTCAATTGTGATCAACAAACTGCCCATTACTGGTTGAAGTTTGTTGCCATTCAATTAAATGTAACATGATGGGGTTGCATACATTTGAATTTTGCTATGTAATTTGACGAGCGTATCTTAGTCGTAGCAATTGACCTGCGTCATGTTGCCAGATCGGCGGATCGATATAGATTGGTTACAAGGAGCAACAATATCTGCTCTGACCATGTGAGATAGGGGTATCAATCGATGGATTATCGCGGACTGTTTGAGGACGCCATCGATACTTTGCGCCGTGAAAAGCGCTATCGAGTATTTGCTGATTTGGAGCGTATCGCGGGGCATTTCCCCAAAGCGATCTTTCGCGATACTGCTGACAACGAACGCGAAATCACCATCTGGTGTTCAAACGACTATTTGGGCATGGGCCAACATCAAAAAGTGATTTCTGCCATGCAGGAAACTGCTGGCAAGTTAGGTACTGGCGCTGGCGGCACACGCAATATTGCGGGAACCAATCGACCTTTGGTTCAGTTAGAGCGTTCGCTTGCTGATTTGCACCGCAAAGAAGCAGCGCTTGTGTTTACCTCTGGCTTTGTGTCCAACGAAGCGTCGATTTCCACAATCGCGCGGTTGATTCCGAATTGCTTGGTAATTTCTGATCAGCTCAATCACGCCTCTATGATTGCGGGCGTTAAACAGTCTGGCATGGAAAAGAAGATTTTCCGCCACAATGACATGAAACATTTGCGAGAGATCTTGGAAGCGGCGGGCAAAGACCGCCCCAAAATGATCGTGTTTGAATCCGTTTATTCGATGGATGGCGACGTTGCCCCAATTGAGCAAATTGCAGATTTAGCGCAAGAGTTTAACGCGCTCACCTATATCGACGAAGTACATGCGGTGGGCATGTATGGGGCACGCGGCGCAGGGATTTGCGAGCGCGACGGGTTGATGCAACGTATCGACGTTATTGAAGGCACTATGGCCAAAGCCTATGGCGTAATGGGCGGGTACATTACCGCCAGTCAGCCAATTGTTGATGCTGTGCGCTCTTACGCGTCTGAATTCATCTTCACGACCGCCCTACCCCCAGCGCTTTGCGCGGCGGCACATGCATCGATTGAACATTTGAAGGTTTCCAGCACAGAACGCCAAGGCCAACAGCGCCAAGCCCAACGGGCGAAAGAAATCCTGGCCGAAGCTGGTTTGCCAGTGATGCCAACAGAAACACACATTGTACCTGTGATTGTTGGCGACGCGCGCCGCTGCAAGGCGGCGAGCGACATGTTGATGGACAAACACAACATTTACATTCAGCCGATCAATTACCCCACAGTGCCAAAAGACACGGAGCGGTTGCGCATTACCCCAACACCATTGCACACAGATGAAATGTTGTTTGAATTGCGCGATGCATTGGTGAGCGTTTGGAAAGCTTTGGATTTGCCGATGAACATCGACACGTCTCAACTCACCGCACAGGCATTGAACTCGGGTGATTTGGTGTTGCCAACAACTGGCGGTTAACCTGCCAGTTCTTTGAGCGCTGCCATTGCCGTTTCAACTTTATCGACCGGGATAAACAAGTGATCGTGGTAAAATCCTGCAACCACGTTGCATGGCACTCCCACATCCAAAAGCTTGTTCGATATTGCCGCCATAAAGCCCACTGCTTCGAGCGCTGAATGGACCTGCAGCGTGATTTTTTGACAGATGAACTCATGGGCAATGTTGGCTTTGATTGCATCTTCTTCAGGTAAGATGAGCGTCACACCTTCATTCTCAATAAATGACATAGTGGGCACAACGTCTAGACTCGCCGCAACATAAGGATCAACGGTTGCGAACGCGTAGCGCTGCACGTCGAGTTGTGGGTCCATGTGTTTGAGCAAATCTGTGATGTCTGTTTTGGCATTTGAACTAGTCATCAGGAGTTCCCTTCGTTTTGCGGGTCATCCCGGAACATGTTGCAAGCTATCAGGTCGTCCTGACAATGCTTACGTTGCAACGATATTATGGTGTTTTCAAGCGCAAAATTGGGTGACCAATGGCCACCCAAAAGGTACGTATCTGTGTTCGCCAAGGGAGGGGTTGGCTAACTGGTTAAAACGATACGAACCAAATCCGCAGTGTTGCGGGCCCCCAATTTTTCCATTACCCGAGAGCGGTGCACTTCCACAGTGCGCGGGCTAATGCCCAATTCGCGGCCAGCTTCTTTGTTGGATTGACCGTTTGTGATCAATTGCAGCACTTCGCGCTCTCTTGGGGTGAGTTGATTAAAGCCCCGCACCTCAACTGGTCGATGATAGCCGGTTTGCACTGCACCAATATGCACATCGCGCCGCAATGCGTCACGCACTGCGCGCACCAGTTTTTCCGTGTCGATCGGTTTTGAGATAACGTCTGCG
>NZ_CAKZPW010000351.1:0-6774 GCF_937139385.1 uncultured Maritalea sp.
TGACCTGCATACGATGTTGGCGCGACACCAGTAGATCACGCCGTGGAAGGCCCTCGCCCAAACTTCCTGCGCAAATTCGCACAGGTCTGAGATTGTCATGGGCAGCCATTTCTTCGCGCGTCACCGGGCTGAGCAGGTTCAGGCGCAGCGCGGCAAAGCCGCCCCCCGCAAGCGCGATGCGCGCATCAGCTTGCAAGGTTTCAACGGGCACGGGGCCCTGATCGGTTTCGATCAACGTGCCCTCGCCAAAGCAAACGATCGAAGAATAGGCCCAACCCGTGGTGTGACTTTGATAGCTGCCCAGCGTTGCCCCAACCGTAAAGGCAGAGCCGGGCGCAGGCACGAAGTACCACCCCGCCGGCGAGGCCGTTGTGTAAAAGAAATAAAAGGTTTCGACATGGGGATTGCCCAAGGTGTCGGTAAAGCTGACGTCAATCGCATAGGGCGCACTGGAGGTTGATCCCGCAGTGCCGCCATTGATCGACACGGTCTCCCCGCCATCGCCCGAACCTTGATAGTTCGGATCATTGTCCGTCATCACCGCGGTGTAGGACGTGTTATAAAGCGAGTTATATCCGGTGCCGGACCAGCGGAATGCTTCAACGGTATAGGTTGCCATGGCGCGCCCTACCCTTTGGCGGCGCGCAGTTTCGCTTTGCGCCATACCGATACTGCTCAATCGATCCTCCCCCTTTGCATCGTTTCAATTGATGCAAATATTCACCGCCCCCAACATTCAACGACGTCGGCCGGCGGTTTACACATCACTTGTGTACATATTCAAAGATAATTGTTTGAAAGTCGCAATAAAAGCGATATTTTTGGCAGTTTACTGTTATGTATCGTAACTTAATTTTACACAACGAACTATTACGACAATGGAACTGCCAAATATAAACAAACGATCTCAGATACTTATACCTGAGATCGCTCTATGCTTGAATTTGACAACTAAAACATTAGAAATTGTGCAGATAGCGGTCGGTCTCCACTTGCGTAACCTGCTTATTCACAAATTCAATTTCACGTTCCGCCTGTTTTACAATCACGGCTAGCCGGTCTTTGCCCACCACGTCTTGCATAAACTGAGACTGTTTTGCGTGTCGCACAGCCTCATCAAGGGACAATGGCAAAGGCTCATCATTACTATCTTCATATGCGTTGCCCTCGATATGAGGACCAGGTTTCAGACCAGCTTCAATTCCATCTAGACCAGCCGCAATTTCACATGCCAACAAATAATATGGATTGCAGTCGGCGGAAGCGTCGCGCTTTTCAATACGCACTGCCGTGTCTGATCCATCAATCACACGCAATCCAACCGTGCGGTTATCATATCCCCAGCTGGCGTTCATGGGGCAAAATGTATAGGGCTGACGGCGGCGATAAGCGTTTGGCGTCATTGATGTCACCAAAGACATTTCCGCCATTCGCTTTTGCAAACCGGCCAAGAATGCCAAGCCGGTTTTGTTGATCGTTTTGTTGGTTGCGAATTGGTTTTTGCCGTCTTTCCACAATGAATAGTGCGTGTGAAACCCGCTGCCACTTTGATCGATGTACGGCTTAGCCATAAATGTAGCAAGATAGCCATGCTTAAGCGCAAGCTCTTTGACCATCGCACGGAAAAGCACAACGCGATCGGCTGCCTTCAAAGCCTCTCCGTAGCGAATGTTCACCTCAACTTGCCCTGCGGCATATTCTGGGTTCGACTGCTCAATAGGAATGCCTAGTGCATTCAAATGTTCACGGATCGGGCCAAGAACATGCTCCATTTCCGCCATGCGGTTGATGCCATAAACTTGGTTGCCAGAGAATGTCGGCTTGCCGGTTTCTGGATCCAGCAAATAGAACTCTAGCTCTGTGCCGACTTGAACTTCATAGCCCATTTTGGCCGCGCGTTCGACTTGCGCAATAAGCGCGTTGCGCGGATCGATTGGCACGGGCTTATGGTCAAGCCCCTCAGCGCGCGCCATACAAATTGCCACGCCCTCTTCCCAAGGTGACGCCACGGGCACGTGAGATGGGAACATATGCATGTCCACATAGCCGTTATCGAAACTGCAATATGGCGTGTCCCAGACATCACTGGTCATGTCCATTGCAAAGAGCGCAGCGATAATGGCATTGCCATCGTTGCACGTGCGCTCCCATTGCGTTGCGGGAATGCGCTTGCCGCGCATAAAGCCGTTAACATCGCCAACGCCCAACACAATAGTGTGCGTTCCCTCTGGCAAAGTATAATCTGAAAACCCCAAAGGTCTCTCTCCCCTTTTGTCTTTCCAGAAATTTTGCATTTTTGTATTCAGTATGCAAGAGTTTCATAATATCAAATTCGAACAGATAATGTTATGTTTTATGCATGTAATTAGTATTTGAACTTATTTTTTGTTCGTTATTCGTAATTTAAGTTGGTTCGAATGCGGTTGGCTTGAGCAACTGCTTGTCTTATGGCAACTGTATACAAAGAAATTGGCAAGGCGGCAGACATGGCAACATTCAAAAAGATTAATGCTCCAAGAATTCGACTTGCTGATGAAGTGTATACACAGATCATCAATGCCATCCACGAGGGTCAGATTTCGCCGGATCAGCGTCTGGTTCAGGAAAAACTGGCGGCAGAACTTGAGATCAGCCGCACACCGATCCGCGAAGCTTTGTTGCGATTAGAGCAAGAAGGCATTCTAACGCTATCTGGTCGTGGCGGCTTCATTATCCGGCAGATTGAACTTGAAGAAGTTCATGAGATTTACCACACGCGCGCCGCTATTGAAGGATATGCAGCACGGCTTTTGACCGAAAGCGGCGATGAGAAGCTGTTTAAGCAGATTGAAGCTGTAATAACACTTGAAGAAACGCGCGAACTGAAAACAGCTGCAGATTTCTATGATGCGAACAAAAACATCCATCGCGCTTTTGTTGAAAGAACAAACAATCGCTATTTGCTCGATATGTTTGACCAGATGTGGAACCGAGGGTTTTCATTCCATTTGTTCGCAACGATCAAAGAACATGAACTGGAAAAGTCTCTGGGCGAGCACCAGGCTCTATGTGATGCGCTAAAGGCTGGCGACCCTGCCGCCGCTGAAATGGCTATGCGAGCACACATCAACGACGGCCTGGATCTGCAACTTAGCGCATTGGCGGAAGAAGCGGCCTAACCAACCGAAAAATCAATGATGGTGCGAATGCCATGCCCTTTGCGCATATCATCAAAGCCATCATTGATTTTATTCAACGGAATCCGTCCGGTCAGCATATCATCAAGATTGAGACGACCGTCCAAATAGAACGCCACCAACCGCTGCATATCGGTTCGGAACTGGTTCGATCCCATATCGCACCCCATAACTCGCCGTTCGGCAATAAACTGCATGAAAGGCAACGACACTTCCGCGTCTTGTGACATAAGCCCGATCAACACCAATGTGCCGTTTTTGCGCAACATCATAAACGCGTCGCGCGCCAATTGAGGTGAACCAACGGCTTCAAACGCATATTCAGCCCCTTTGCCCAGCGTTATCTGCATAACCTGATCCACTGGCGAGGCAGTTTTGGAGTTTATGACGTGAGTTGCGCCAAATTTCTTCGCCATCGCCAATCGATCGGCATTGATATCAATCGCGATGATATTGAGCGCACCGGCCATTCGCGCGCCTTGCACTGCATTCAGGCCAACGGCGCCACAGCCAATAACCACGACGCTCGAACCAAGCTCAACTTTTGCAGTGCGCATGACCGCACCAATGCCCGTTGTGACCCCACAACCAATCAAAGCGGCCTTGTCTAATGGCATCGCTTTGTCGATTTTGGCCAGCGCATGTTCATGCACCAACATATGGTCAGCGAAAGCTGATAGGTTCATGAATTGTTGGACAAAACTGCCCGCCTGCATCAGGCGCGGCTCTTCTTTGTCATCACGGTTGATGGACGCTTGATCTTCACAAATCGAAGGGTGTCCAGAAAGGCACTGATGACAAGATCCGCAAAAAGCGGACAAACAGCCAATAACATGGTCGCCGGGCTGCAAATAGCTCACCCCAGCCCCTACTGCGCGCACAATGCCTGCGGTTTCGTGCCCCAGAACAGCAGGCGCTGGCACAGGCAAATGCCCGTCCATGAAGTGCAAGTCTGTGTGGCAAAGTCCTGTTGCCGCAACTTCAACCAACACTTCATTATGCCCCGGATTGGACAATGTAATCTCTTCAATTTCTAACGGCTGACCCGCTTGTTTGAAAATTGCAGCTTTCATAGTGTGTCCCCCTAGTCCTCTAGCTCTTGCCAGAACGTTGCAAGTTGTGCGTTTACAGCAGTTGGATTCTCCAAATTGGCAATATGTCCGGCGTCTGGAATGATAGATGCTCGCGCGTTGAGCAACTCTGCGGCAATGCGTTCGGCATAGGCCGGCGGTGTCTCGGCATCCAACGCACCTGCCAAAACAAGCGAGGGCACGTTAATGGCCTTTAGCTTTGCTAGCGCGTCGTGCTCAGCAATCAGATGCGTCGTCAGCTTCAGGCCCTGTTTTGTGGCACGAGACATGGCGCCAATCGCTTCTTGTCGAACTGTGTTCCTGCAGTCCGGTGCAACAATGGCATTGATCATTGAGGCGCTAAACTCCGCCACTGAAACGTCACTGTCCAACTGCTCGCAAATTGAATGGGTAAACTCTTTTGGATCCGCATCACCGCCCAAACCGAATTTTGGCGAACTATCCATAATCGTCATCGACGTCATATGTTGGGGATAGACCGCAGCAAAATGCTGCAAAATCATTCCGCCAACGGAAAGACCAACAAAGTGGGCTTTTTCCAGACCCAGCGTTTTCGTGACAAAATGGTGAAGCGCCGCAACAACCTCTTGCATGCGGGCATTGTCCGCTAACGGCGCTGAAATACCAAACCCTGGCATGTCCCAGGCAATGCATCTGTACGCTTTGGAAAAACGCTCAAATTGCGGCCGCCAAGCGGTCTTTGAACCGGCCATTGCGTGCAAGAATATGATGGGTGATCCTGTGCCGCTTTCAAGCCAGGACACACCATCGACTGTCGTATTTTTCATAAGTTCTCCCCTTTTCATCACGCCTTAAATGGAGAATAATCGCTGCAACTACAGCAACTTACACTCGTCCACTTTTTGTAAAAATCCCCTCTACAATTTGTTCGTATACAGCATACATGAATTTCTGTATACAGAATTCAGAGGAATTTTTGAGGGATGGCTATGACCAATCAACCAGTTTTTGAAACCGACCTAAATGATCCGCATTTGTTTGATGATGGGATACCGCACGAGGTATTTTCCAACATGCGTTCGACGAGCGGCCTGGTGTGGAATCCCATCGGCGAAGAAGGTGATGGTTTTTGGTGCGTTGGTCGTTTTGAGGATGTGGCAGAGGTTTCGCGTCACCCCGAGATTTACAGCTCCGGGGTTGGTCATATTCAAATCTACACAATTGATGAGGATGCGCTAGAGGCTCGCGCATCCATGATTGATATGGACCCCCCTGCCCACACAAGGCTGCGTCGCTTGGTCAACCCGGGGTTCATTCCGCGCAACATTCGAGACTATGAACCAATTGTGCGTGAACGGGCGTCAAAGCTTCTCGACGACTTGATCAAAGATGGTGGCGGCGACTGGGTTGATCGTGTGGCAAAGCCTATTCCCATTGGCATAATCTGCGACATGCTTGGTGTTCCCGAAGAAGACCGCAACTATATGATTGAATTGACGGACCATCTGGTCGCTGGCACCTCCGCAAAGCCTTTGGACCCGAATGCCTATGGCAACACTATTCCACTGCGCCTCTTGCCGTTTAACAGTCCTGCAGCTTTTGCCCTATCTGAGTATGCGCGCGAGCTGGGCGAAAAACGCCGCGTGGACCCTAAGGACGATGTGGTTTCGAAATTGGTTCACACAGAAATCGATGGTGAAAAACTGACCGATGCCGAATACACCAACTTCTTCCGTTTGTTGATTTTTGCCGGCAATGAAACAACACGCTCGGCTATGTCCAACTTGGTGCTGCAAATCGTTCAATTCCCTGAGGTCTTTGAGAATCTCAAACAAAATCCAGATTTGATGGAAGGCGCGGTTGAAGAAATTGTTCGCTACGCTTCTCCTATTTTGTATTTCCGTCGCACAGCAACACAAGACACCGAACTATCGGGCACCAAAATCAAAAAAGGGGAAAAGGTCGTTATGTGGTATGCGGGTGCCAATTTCGACGAAGGTCGTTTTGACGACCCGCTTTCCTACAATATTGATCGACCAAAACAGCCCCACGCCGGCTACGGTGGCGGGGGTGTTCACACCTGCCTCGGCGCAGGCCTTGCGCGGATTGAGTTGCGGGTTTTGCTCGAAGAAATTCTGAAGCGCAATATGGGATTTGAGATCAAAGAAAAGCCTGAATATGTACATTCAAATTTCGTGAATGGCATTGAGCATTTGCATGTCACTGTGACAGGAACCCCAGGAGCCAGCAAATGAATGCCTTAACCTCAGCACATCAACTTGTGCCAATCTCGTCACCCGCTATGCGGGCCTTTCGAGTTACCCGGATTGTAAATGAGTCCTCGATCATCAAGAGTTTTTGGCTCAAACCTCAATCCGAAGAAACACTGAGTTTTGTCCCCGGAGAATATTTGGTGTTTGAAGTACCAGCAGGTCCAGGTGGTGAAACGTTGAAGCGAGAGTATTCAATTTCCGGATCGACAGACGAGCAGCTGCGCGTTTCAATAAAGCTCGAAGAAAGCCCAGATGGCACCAATTATCCTGACG
>NZ_CAKZPW010000352.1:0-4044 GCF_937139385.1 uncultured Maritalea sp.
ATTCATTCACTGCTGTCGGTTCGCTGATGATGTTGGTAAGGCTGTAAGCAGCGAGCCATTCGGTGCCCTCATCCGCCCAGTCCAGCGAGGGAATATAGCTCGCGTCTATAGCGGCATAGGTGGTCATCAAATCTTCGACCACCGCCTCTACCGCTGCAGATTGATACACCAGGCACTGCTGGGCACTGTCATCCGTATCGTGCTCCGCAGCATATATCTCGACATAGATGTATGCATCATCTCAACAGCGCAACACGCCAAACCAAACGTCATCCACATCAATGAACCCGTCCGCGCCCAGTTGATCAGGTCGTCGGTCGTGGTAACCAAAAAGCCTTTGTCGGCCAATTGATCGTTGATATCGAGGAAAAACGGATCATTCGATCCAAGCGGCTTACCCGTCTTTGGATCGATAATGCCCTTTGGTTGCGGCGCAACCAAAGTTGAATCGTTACTCAATCCCATTCCAGAGCCCCTTTACGCCATTCATAAACAAAGCCGATGGTCAAAACGCCCAAGAAAATCATCATTGCCCAGAAGCCGAACCAGCCCACCCCTTTGAAGGCAACAGCCCACGGAAAGAGAAAAGCAACTTCGAGATCGAAGATGATGAAAAGAATCGCAACCAGATAGAACCGCACATCGAATTTCATGCGCGCATCATCAAAAGGATCAAAACCACATTCGTAGGCAGATACTTTTTCAGGGTCTGGATTTTTTACAGCGATAAGGAAAGGCGCTACCAAAAGCGCGAGGCCGATAACGGCAGATAGCCCGATAAAGATAATTACAGGCAGATAATTGAGGAGCAATTCGTTCATAATTGCCTTGCCTTTAGTGTTGACTGGGTAATCCAGCCTAGGAATTAAAATGCATGAACCAAAGTCACATTTCGGCCCAATTCATCGTTGCTACGGCTTAACGTAGCGGTTTGCACGATTCAAGAGGAATTATTGTCCCACGCGATCTTTCTAGCCTGATTCCCACATGCTTGAGAAAAATCAATCATTTCAAATAAATATGAATATAATACTCATATTAAAAGCCACCCAAATTACGCCACTCGCCAACACTTGATTCGCACAAATTGATAGCACCAACTCAATTCGAACATGGCTTTGTGCATAGCTTCCACCCTTATTATGGGCAGGTGCTCTCACGTCTTTCCAGTTCTTCCCTACAAACAAACATTGCTTTACCAATTGATCGGCAAACAATGAGGTGGGCAAACATGGACAAACCAAAAATAGAACCAGGCAAAAACATTGCGATGAAAGTGCCGTCATTCAAATGGGCGGAAACTGTTTCGTTTTACCGCGACAAAGTCGGACTAAGACAAACTCGCAAGACCCCAAATAGTATCGCCTTTGAATTTGGCGCGATGACTTTGTGGATCGATCGCGTCGAGAAGCAAAGCCAAACAGATATCTGGCTTGAACTGTTCACCCCCTCACCTGACGAAGCGCTATTGGCACTCGGCGGTCCGGCCAGAGATGAGTTAGAAGAAATAGAAGACAATAATGGACGCTGGACATCCGATCCGGCGGGCGTGGTTTTGCTGCTCCGAGATGAGTAACACTTTATCGATCTCAAGCTCCCTACAAACAAAATGGCCGCTGCAAACAAATGCAACGGCCAATATTCTAATTCAGTTTGGTCGTGCTAGTTGAAGTACCAGCGAACCTTGCCGTCAATTTCGTGGCCCAAACCGCCGCCAGAATTAAACAGGTAATTGTACTCCGCACCAAGAGTTACCTCTTGGGTCAAAGCAAATTCCATTCCTGCGCCAACAAGGCCAATTCCCGCCCCTTTGTCAAAGCCACCGCCGCCAACGCCATAAACAAGCATATCGTCGCTCACCAAATAACCAGCACGTGCACTCGCTTGAGACATCGCGCCAGTAAATGCGCCACTGGCCACCAAGGCATTCACTTCAAGTTCTGCACCATAAACAAGCGCGCCATCTTGGATATTCAGACCCGTAACACCGCCAACAGCCCATTCAGCCGTACCAGTGTTCACGTAGCCCGTGTTTAGGCCCACATAAAAGCCATCCCAGTTAAAACCAGATGTTGCGTATGCAGCCGAAGGATCACTTGCGTAGTTCGTCACAGGATCTGCTGCAAAAGCAGCTGCACTCATTGCAACACCCGCAAGAGCGGCAATAGAAATTTTCTTCAATATAGTCATTTTGGCCTCCGTGGATAACCATGCTCAAAGTTAAAAAACCGATGTAGGAAGCATACCATTTGAATCAATGTTTAGTGGCATCACAATCGTCAAATCGCGCGCTAAACTCATCAGTTGGTTAAGTATCTACTAACAAGCAGGCAATTTCGCGATAGAGCTGTGGCAACAATGGGGCAATCGCGCCATGATGCAATTTGTTCAATACTGGTAAGGAATGCGGTCAACAACAGGTTTGCCAAGAACACGAAGTTCGAGGCCAAAGAGTTCACAATGCCATGAAAAAAAATGGCGGGAGTGACGGGACTCGAACCCGCGACCTCTGGCGTGACAGGCCAGCGCTCTAACCAACTGAGCTACACCCCCAACGTTTCGCGTATCGTTGAGATCCGCTGAAGATGTGCGTTGTTTAAGAGTGATCTAGGCTCAAGTCAAGCACATAAATCGCACTTTATGATGCTTTTTTTACAATCCATGCAAAGAACATCAAAAAGCCCCCACTCCGCCTGACTTTTGGCGACAAGACGCAGAAAAGACAAATCAAAACAATCGACTAAGCGATTATTGAGAATTCTGAGTTGTGAAATTTTGAGAGAGAATGGTGGGCGATGAGAGACTCGAACTCCCGACATCTTCGGTGTAAACGAAGCGCTCTACCAACTGAGCTAATCGCCCTCTTAATGAGGTGTGCATCGTTTAATTCGTATCAAACGCTACGTCAACAAAAAAGGTCCCGATTTTCATCGAGACCTTCAAAAAAATGCAATTTTTTTTGTTACTTGCCGTTCACAGCTTCTTTGAGCTGCTTGCCAGGCTTGAATTTAGGCACGTTCGTCGCAGCAATATCAATTTCTGCGCCAGTTGCAGGGTTGCGGCCTTTTGTTGCTTTACGGTGTGATACAGAGAAAGTACCGAAGCCAACCAAGCGAACTTCGCTACCATCTTTCAATGTGCCTTCGATTGCATCGAATACTGCGTCAACGGCTGAAGCGGCGTCAGCTTTGGTGATGCCTGCTTTTTCTGCAGCAACAGCAATCAGATCATTTTTGTTCATTTAACTATCCTCATATCTAAACCCATGGCTATTTGCCTGAGTATGCGCGAGTTACATTTCTTCGATTCTAAGACTAAAGCAAGGAAATCCGGTGCTTTCAGGCGTTTTTCGCCAAAAAAAAGGGCCGGAAACAATGTCCCGGCCCTCAAATATGCATTTTACTTAGCGCAAAAGTTAATGGGCAGTCAGATTCGCCGCAGAATCACGTTGCTGACGTAGGCTTTCAGCATAAGCCTCAAAGTCCCATTCGATTGCTTTTGGTGCTTCCACCAATGCATGGGCAATCACATCTTCCATTTTCGAAACAGGCACAATCTCAAGCCCCTCTTTCACAATGTCAGGCACATCGACCAAATCGCGCACATTTTCTTCGGGAATCAATACTTTTTTGATTCCCCCCCGAAGTGCGGCCAAAAGCTTCTCTTTCAAACCACCAATCGGCAGCACACGGCCACGCAGGGTGATTTCTCCTGTCATAGCCACGTCATTGCGCACAGGAATACCGGTCATCACTGACACAATCGCTGTTGCCATGCCGACACCCGCAGACGGTCCGTCTTTTGGCGTTGCACCTTCGGGTACATGCAAATGCACCATACTCATATCGAAAAAATCGAGATCGCAACCGTAGTCCTTGAGATGGGCAATCACATAGCTATAGGCGATTTCAGCAGATTCCTTCATCGTGTCACCCAGCCGCCCCGTCAGTTTAAAACCTCGATTAAGCGTATGGATCAAAGAGGATTCAATCGCCAGCGTTGCGCCGGATTCTCGGCCGCGCGCACGGCGTCGTCATGAAACAT
>NZ_CAKZPW010000353.1:0-4017 GCF_937139385.1 uncultured Maritalea sp.
ATTTGGATTGTATAGAATCCATAGATCGCGATCTTTTACAGACTGGAATGGCGCCACGCGTTGTAACATTTCATCATCGTCTCCAATGCGGCATGGCAGTTGGGCAATCCCCATCCCTGCTTGTGCGGCTGTATGCATAGCGGCGTTCGACTTTACGCGCGGACCAGTCTTGGCATCGGGGTAAAACCGTTTAACCCAATCTGGCCGACCCTTTGTATTGGTTCGACCAATCCAACGATGGGGCTTTTCAATATTCATTTGGCGCGCGTCCAAGTATGTTCGCGCTGCATAAAGGGCCAAATGGCGCGCCACAAGACGCCGCCCAACTAAGCCCTCCGCTGGATCAGCTGTTACCCTTAAAGCAATATCAGCATTGTGTTTTTTAATGCTCACGATCTGATCATCACTATCAAAATTCACCATGATATCCGGGTACTCATCGTGAAACGCCTGCATTCTGGGCAAGATCACCGTCAGGAGTAGATATTCTGGCGCAGAAAACGTGACTTCACCAGAAAGGCGCTTATCGCTTGCGCGCACAATTTGATCGGCGTCGTTGAGCGCCGTTTTCATGGTCGTTGCCGCTGAAATCATCACCAAACCGGCTTCGGTCAGTTCGTATCCATCTGGATTGCGTTCAAACATCACAGCGCCCAATCGCTCCTCCAACGCAGCAAGTCGTCGTGAAACGGTGCCATGATTTACATTCAAGATTCGCGCGGCACGCGAAATGTTCTTTGCCTCATTGATTGCTAACAGAAAACGATAATCATCCCAATTGTTCATTGATACTTTTTGCACCTCTTATGTGCAGTTTCCGATAATTTACGCACAATAGCACAGCAAATATGGTCGGTCATCTTTGAAAGGACGTGTTATGAAATTTATATCTTTATCGCTGCGCAGCGTTTTTAGTGCCCTGGTTGCTCTAGGCATATCGATTGCTCCCGCAATTAGCGAGGAGCGAGGCCGACTGATCTTGCCAGAAACTGCGGCGTTTCCAGAAAGCATTGCCATCGACAAAAGCGGCGGCATTTACACTGGTAGTGTAACAATGGGCAACATTGTTTACATTTCGGCGGACGGAACAGATAAACTCTTCGTTAGAGGTGGTACAAACGGCGCGATCTCCATCGGTGGCTTGCTGTTGTCAAACGAGCAAGACACACTCTATGCTTGTAGTTCAGATTTAGGTTTGAATGGATTTAGCGGCAGTGCGGCAACGGGACTATTGGCGTTCAGCACCTCAAGTGGTGAATTGATCGCGCGCTGGGATTTTCCCGGTGGTGGGCTTTGCAACGACATTGCTCAAGCTCCTGATGGCACATTGTATGTTTCAGATTCATTTGTGCCCCGTGTTCTAAAACTGCCTACGGGTGCAGACGCGTTTGAAACCTTTTTGCAAGACGAACGTTTCAGCGGAGAAGGTTTCAATTTGAGCGGCATTACCCTGCTGGGGGATTCACTCATCTTAGCCAAATTCAACACCGGTCAATTCTTTCGAGTTGATCTCGCAAATGGTCCTGCATTGGCACAGGTAATTCAGCTAGATCAGCCCATTTTCGCACCTGATGGGCTACGCACGCTGAATGACGACACGATCTTGGTAGCAGCGGCAAGTGGTCAAATTGCCCGCCTGAGGATTGATGGATTGAAAGCGAAGGTGATCCCACAAAATTCTTCTTTTGACGGGCCAACTTCTTTGGCGCTGCATGAAGGCAAGATTTATGTGGTTGAAGGCCAATTGAATAAGCTACCCGCCTTTGATCCGTCGGCTATTGCGCCAAACCAGTTCACCATTTCAATAATCAACCAATAAAAAAGACGGCGCATCGATGATGCGCCGTTTGTGATTTTTGGGCCATTTCTCAGGTGTCAGACGTTCCGTTTGATCGGTTAACAGCACCAATTCTGCGCTGGCTTCAGGCGTTCGCAACTCAAATTGGTCCACCGGACCAATTTGCCCTAAAGGTCGTTGCTCACTCCCATTCAATGGTCCCCGGTGGTTTTGACGTTACGTCATAAACCACGCGGTTGATGCCTTTGACTTCATTGATGATGCGGGTGGCTGTGCGGCCAAGAAATTCCATATCGTAGTGATAGAAATCGGCGGTCATGCCATCAACAGATGTCACAGCACGCAGTGCACACACAGACTCGTAGGTTCGGCCATCGCCCATCACGCCAACGGTTTGCACCGGTAGCAAGACGGCAAATGCTTGCCAAATCTTGTCGTATTGGCCAGACTTGCGGATCTCATCGAGATAGATCGCATCTGCTTTGCGCAAAATGTCGGCTTTTTCTTTGTTCACGCCGCCGGGGCAGCGAATGGCAAGGCCGGGTCCGGGGAACGGGTGACGGCCAACAAAGCTGTCGGGCAGACCAAGTTCACGGCCCAATGCACGCACTTCGTCTTTAAACAATTCGCGCAATGGCTCTACGAGTTTGAGGTCCATTTTTTCTGGCAAACCGCCCACATTGTGGTGTGATTTGATGGTCACGCTTGGGCCACCAGTAAAGGATACACTTTCGATCACGTCGGGGTATAGCGTGCCCTGGGCCAAGAATTTTGCGCCGCCAACTTTTTTGGCTTCTTTGTCGAATGTTTCAATGAACAAGCGGCCAATGATTTTGCGCTTTTCTTCGGGATCAGATTTGCCATCCAACTCGCCCAAGAATTCGTCAGCGGCATCAACATGGACCAATGGAATATTGTAGTGATCACGGAAAAGGGTCACCACCTCTTCAGCTTCGTTCAAACGCAACAAGCCATGATCTACAAAGATGCAGGTCAGCTGGTCGCCAATCGCTTCGTGAATAAGCACAGCAGCAACAGATGAATCAACACCACCAGACAAGCCGCAAATTACCTTTGCATCGCCAACCTGATCGCGGATTTGTTGGACCGCTTGTTCGCGATAAGCACCCATGGTCCAATCGCCTGTGCACCCACAAATGTCCATGACAAAGTTTTTGTAGAGCTGGGCGCCATTGGGGGTGTGGTGCACTTCGGGGTGGAATTGCACGGCCCACATGCGGCGCTCTTCATTGGCGATCACGGCCAATGGTGCGCCAGAAGATGTGGCTACAATTTCAAACCCTTCAGGAATTTTGGTGACGCGGTCACCATGGCTCATCCAAACCTGTTGTTCACCACCAACCGGCCATTCATCACCAAAGATCGAGCAAGCTTTTTCGATTTTCAGCGTTGCACGACCATATTCTGCATCATGGCCTGCCTCAACGTTACCGCCAAGCGAAACGCACAAGGCTTGCTGACCGTAGCAAATGCCAAGAATTGGCAGATTTGCGTCGAGCAGAGATTGGTCGATATGGGGGGCATGTTCATCCAGCACGCTGGCAGGTCCGCCAGAAAGGATGATACCGCGTGGGTTCATGTCCTTTAGCGCCGCTGCTGCACTCGAAAATGGATGGATTTCGCAATAGACATTTAACTCCCGCAAGCGCCGCGCAATAAGCTGGGTAACTTGTGAGCCGAAGTCTACAATGAGGATGCTTTGGTGATCTTTTGCTGTCATGGCGAGGCTTTAGCGTCAAATGTTAGATTCCGCAACCATCAAAACGCGAAAAACCCAGCATTTTTACGCGGCCAAGCCTAAATCTGTTTGTACATGTAAGTTGTGGCGTGAAAATCATCACCGACTGCGTTTTTTGCATAGTTGGGGATGATCCCAGCAGTCTTATATCCAAGCGAGGCATATAGTGGTTCGGCGCTATCGCCAGTACGGGTATCCAGCGTGATCAGGGTACGCCCCATCTTTGCGGCCAAACCCTCAAGCGCTGACATGATTTGGCGCGCAACGCCGCGTCGGCGAAAACTTGGGTGAACCATGAGTTTTGAAATTTCAACCCGATGGGGCTGATTGTTCGGCATCCCAACAATAAGCTGCCCAGTGCCTGCTAACCGCCCTTCTTCCACCGCAACAAACATCATGCGATCTCCGGATTGAAGCGCAGATTTGATGTTGCTCAGCCAAAACGCTGCTGCGTCTTCTT
>NZ_CAKZPW010000354.1:0-4018 GCF_937139385.1 uncultured Maritalea sp.
TAGCAATACCATCAAAAGATTGGCGGCGTTTTTGTGGCGTACGAAGATCTCAAGCAGGCTTTTGGCGCGTGGGTTTTGCATCTTAGTTGCTCGAATCTGTGGTTATGCCACCCGCTTCACCATTTCCTTGGCGGCGGTTGGGACGATTTGGATTGCCTTGCCCTTGTGGACGCTGGCCTTGGCCGGGCTGCGCACCTTCTGGGCGCCCTTCAGCGTTCTGACCCTGTCCATTATCGCCTTGTTGGCGCTGCCCAGCAATTGGCCGTGCGAACGGACTTGGAGCGGGTTCACCCTCGTTGACAATGGCAACCCCTTCCCCCGCTTGGGCAATGCGGGTGGTAATGATTGGCGTATCGGGGCGAATGCGCCCGGCAACCAGCAGATGCGCCCCATCGCGGGCCACAATTTCAACGTCCCGCCGAGACATGCGGTCATCTATGGCGACATAGACATATGAATTGTCATAAATTGCCGCCTCTGGGATGCGCAAGACGCGATCATAAGACAAGCCGGGCACAAGGATTTTAACGAATGTGCCTGGCCGCAATGTTCTGTTGTTATCACCTTCAATTTGAGCAAAAACTTCAACGCCGCCTTTGGTGGCATCTACTTGAGCGCCAACGCGGGTGATTGTGGCTTGGGTCAGGATGGGTTCGGGTTCAACTTCCCACTCCACAGAGATCGTGCGGCCGATCAGACCATCGGTTACCAATTGACCATATTGCTGATCTGACATGGTGAAACCGACTTCTAAGGCAGAAGCCTCATAGAGCGAAATCAGCACTTCATTGTTGGATACAACGCGGCCTTCATCAACATTCTTTGCGGTTATTATGCCGTTGAACGGCGCGTAAATCTTTGTGTCTTCTAGATTGCGCTGCGCGCGCTCTACTTGCCATTCAATACGTTCCAGCGAGGCCGTTTGTCGGTCCAGTTGGGCCTGTTGAACAACGATGTTGCTTTCGCGTTGAATAACGGCCTGCTGGCGTTGGGACACAAGCAACTCGCGGTCATCCAATGTTTTTTCGGTAATTGAGCCCGCCGCAAAAAGCGACTTGGCGCGTTCTAAGTCTCTAATCGACAAATCGTATTGGCTGCGCACGAAGTCCAGGTTCGCCCCTTCAAGAGCCAAGCGTTCTTTGGCTTCGGCGATGGCAAATTTTGCTTCGGCGAGACTGGCCTCCGCTTCTGTTAGCGCACCGCGATAGGTAAAATCATCGATCGTGGCGAGCAATGTACCCTTGGCCACTTCGCCGCCCACAGCAAGGCCGGGTTCAACTTGTAAGACTTTGCCCGCAACTTGGGATCGAATGTCTAAGCTGCTCGCGGCGAGCACTTCACCAAAGTAGGTTAGATTGGGTTGGTAATTTGCATATTGAGCGGGCTGTGATTGCACGGTGAATGTGCGCTCGCGTGGCTCTCGTTTTGGCGGCTCAGGGCGGTCCGCAATCATCATTTGGGCATAAAATCCCGCCCCGCCGAGAATTGCAATTGCGAGAATGATGCGAAATAGGACGCCAAAGATTGAGACACGGCGGCGCTTTGGGGGTGGTGCAACTTGGTCTGTTGCCTTGTCTTCACTTGTTTTATGCAGCATGTGTACCGGCCCGTCCAATTTCCCAATTCCAATATTTGCAGATGGTAATCGCCGATGGTGATTACAACAAATGAAACTTTGGAAAGGTTACGGTCGAGCCGGTTGCTTGGATCAGTCTTCGTTTATGCCGAACATGTTCGGATTAAAGAAATATTGTGTTGAGCAGAACTCACAGGTGACTTCGATCTCATCGTCTTTAATCATGGAAACAATGTCGTCTTTAGAGAACTGGGACAACATCAATTCGATTTTGTCTGCGTCACAGCCGCATTTTTCCACCATGTCCATTGGCTCAAAAACGCGTACGCCTTGTTCGTGGAACAGGCGGAACAACAAGCGTTCTGAAGATAGATCAGGCTCCACCAGTTCAAGATCGTCAATGGTTTCGACCAATGCCCGCGCTTCAACCCAACTGTTTTCGTCTTTAAAGCTATCGTCAGATGTTTGAGGATTTTCGTGATCACCATCGCCGGGCAAGTCCGGCATGGTGCGGCCGCCATGTTCGGGCAAATGTTGCACCAAAACGCCGCCAGCCCGCCACTGAGGTTGCAGGTCGCCTTTGTTTTGCATTTGCGCAACGGCCAAACGCACCCGCGTAGGAATTTGCTCTGATTGCTGGAAGTAGTTGTGCGCCACCGCTTCAAGGCCCGCACCATCCAAGGCCACAATGCCTTGGTAGCGCGACGTATGTTCACCCTGATCGATGGTCATGGCCAATGTGCCCTTGCCCAACAATTCGGCGGGGGCAAGTTTGCCCTGTTTGGCGGCTTCAGACAAAGCTTGCTCGTCAAAACGCGCATAGCCGCGAATACCATTAGGGGTTTGTAGGTCCACAACGATCAGATTGACCGGACCATCGGTTTGGGTCTGCAGGATAAAGCGACCTTCAAACTTCAGAGAAGAGCCAATCAATGAAGCCAGAACAACCGCTTCACCCAACACGCGCGCAACGGGTGTTGGGTAATTGTGGCGGCGCAATATCTGATCGATTGCTTCGCCAAGACGCACAGAACGCCCGCGAATGTCCAATGCCTCAACAGCAAATGGCAGCACCGTATCATCGCCACTTTCTGGGCGATCAAGGCCAACTGCCTTCATAAATTCTTCGCTCATTAGAGCTCCTCAATTCCAAATACCCAAGCCAATACTGCTTTTTGCGCATGCAGACGGTTTTCTGCTTCGTCAAAAACAACTGACTGAGGGCCATCCATTACCCCTGAGGTGACTTCGTCACCACGGTGGGCGGGCAAACAATGCATAAACAAAGCATCTGGCTTTGCTTTTGCCATAAGTTCTTCGGTTACCCGATAGTCCGCAAGGTTTTCGCGGCGAATATTTGCATCCAAATCGCCCATCGATACCCAAGTATCTGTAATGACCAAATCAACGTCTTTGATCGCTTCTGCTGGATCACGCAATACTTTGATGCGACCATTTGCATTGGCGATGTCTGCCTGCATGCCTTGATCAGGGCTATATTGTTCGGGACATGCAATATTCAAGGTGCAGCCCAAAATATCCGCCGCATGCACCCAAGAAGCGAGCACATTGTTGCTGTCGCCAAGCCATGCGATTTTGATGCCGTCAACGGGGCCACGGTGCTCTTCATACGTCATAATGTCCGCCATGATTTGGCACGGATGCGACATGCGTGTGAGACCATTGATGACGGGAATAGAACCTGCACTAGCAAGCTCTAACAAATCATCATGGTTGAGCAAGCGGATCATAATTGCATCCACATAGCGCGACATGACGCGAGCGGTGTCGGCGATGGTTTCGTCGCGCGACAATTGCATTTCTTGGCCGGTCAGCATCAAGGTCTGACCACCCAATTGGCGCATGCCCACATCAAACGAAACGCGGGTGCGGGTGCTCTCGCGATCAAAAATCATCGCCAGGATTTTGCCCTTCAGCAAAGGGGTTTCTTCGCCTGCTTTGAGCTTAGTTTTAATCGCGGTGGCGAGATCTAGGATTTTACGAAGTTCTTCTTTTGAGAAGTCTTTGATATCTAGAAAATGTCTTACTGCTGTCGTTGTCATAACGACCGTCCTCTTCAATGAACTGAAACTTGAAACTGAATTTTAGAAAGCTCTCTAACTGAAGCAACTGGTTGCTCATTATAAAGAGTGTCTACTTCAGTTTTTGACAATCCTTTAGAATAAATTTTTAAGTCGTCTATATTGCCCTTATAACAACTGGGTGGTAAAGGGTTTCCATCTGAGGATCCTCCATCTGGCACTCCGTTTTTATTAAGAAACGTACCTAATCCTAGCACGTTGTTTCCACTGAAGCCAGCATATGTCCCCAATGATGTAGAATCAATGCATATGTTATCTAGGTACAATTTGGCCTTGTTCATTGATGAGTCTAAAGTAAAAACAGCATGATGCCATAATCCGTCACAGACATTGGTATTTC
>NZ_CAKZPW010000355.1:0-5044 GCF_937139385.1 uncultured Maritalea sp.
ACATTTATGGAAGCGTCTTCAGTAAGGACTTCATCCACCTCAACTTCACGAACACTAGAAAGTGCAGGTGAAATCTCTGGCGTATCTCGCACATCCTTTTGGGCGTCTGGCCTCAGGGCGACAGCTGGTGGTGTAATCGCAGCCACACTTGATGCCGCCTGCGCGGCCGCAATCACTTCATCGACAGGGTTTGGCGCGGGTTTTTCTGAGGTATCTTTGCCGGCTTTTGCAGGAACAACTATTGGTGCATCTTCACCTTCAGTTTTAGCTTCAACCTCAGGCTCTGCTTCAACCCCAAGTTCTTCGCTCGTCCCATCATCCTCAACGTCGGAAACATCGTCTTGTTCCTCGTCCGCCAATTCAGCTACGCAGACGTCTACCTTTGCTGTATGGGTCTGTTGAATTTGCTCACCTTCAGGCAGGTGATCTTCTTTAGCTGCATCCTCTTGCGCACGTACAGCATCATCCGCATCGGTATCAACTGCGCCATCTTTACGTTCAACCTGTTCTTCATCATCAGATGATTCGGCATCACTATCTTTGGCCGGCGCTTCGACTTCAGGTTCCTCAACCTCAGGCTCTTCAGCTTCTAACTCTTCAGGTTCATCAGCAAACTCTTCAAAAGCGACAGCTTGTGCCAATTCCTCTTCAACAGCCGTTTCATCCTCGACCTCCTCAGTTTCCTGAGGTTGCACAACGCGCGCAGATTCATTCTGGACGTTTGGTGTCGTCACAACCTTGGGTGCTGAGGCCTCTGTATCATTCTTCAGTCCTTGCAGCAGGGCCTCTGTGGCTTCCTGCTCCACTTGACGAATACAGTCCTCAAGCGTCAAGCGATGCTGGGTGATTTCACGCGCAGGCAATGGCGGCTCAATTGCGCGCAACTGCGTAACCAACGCTTCGCGCGCCTTCTCGTAAACAGCGCGTCGTGACGTGCCATTATTCTCTGGAAGGGCGTCAACCGCCCGTCGCAAAAGCTCTCGATAATCCGCCATCAGCTACTCAAACTTGCTCCCCGTTACCAGTTGTAACGAAAAAAACTTAGTCTTGGAAAGGGTCATGTACCAAAATGCTGTCTAAACGTTCCGGAGATGTGGACAAGACAGCAACTGGCGTCCCAATTAGTTCTTCAATTCTACGCACATACTTCACAGCTTCAGCAGGAAGATCCGCCCAACTGCGCGCGCCAGCGGTTGTGCCTTTCCACCCAGCCAATGTTTCATAAATTGGCGTAACCTCGGCCTGACCTTTCATGGTCGAAGGCAAATAGTCAATCCGCTCACCGTCCAATTCATAAGCAACACAGACTTTGATCTCTTCCATGCCATCCAAAACATCAAGCTTTGTCAAAGCAATGCCATTGAGGCCAGAAACTTGTGCCGTTTGTTTCACCAGCACGGCATCAAACCAACCACAACGGCGCTTGCGGCCTGTATTTACGCCCCACTCGTGACCTGTTTTGCCCAAATATTCGCCAATATCGTTGATTTGCTCGGTTGGAAACGGCCCCTCACCCACACGGGTTGTGTAAGCTTTGGTAATGCCCAAAACATAGTCCAGCGCTCCCGGGCCCAAGCCAGAGCCGTTTGCCGCTTGCCCACCAATAGTGTTTGATGAGGTAACGAACGGATATGTGCCATGCTCAATATCAAGCAATGCACCTTGCGCACCTTCAAACAAAATCCGTTTGCCATCGCGGCGCATATTGTTGAGCTTTTCCCAAACCCGACCGGCAAACGGCAATATTTCGCCAGCAACATCCATCAACTCGTCATAAATTGTTTGCGCTTTAACTTCATCAATGCCCAATCCACGACGCAAAGCATTGTGGTGGCGTAAGTTGCGTTCAATCTTTGGCATCAAGCTTTCAGGGTCCGCCAAGTCACAAACTCGGATCGCGCGGCGACCAACTTTGTCTTCATATGCTGGGCCCATACCACGTTTTGTGGTGCCAATTTTCAAACCAGCATTTGAGTTTTCGCGGAAGCTATCGAGCTCGCGGTGCAACGACAAAATCAAACAAGCATTGTCAGCAATCATGAGGTTTTCAGGTGAAATCTCAACACCTTGCCCACGAAGCAAAGCCAGTTCCTGCACAAAGTGATGCGGGTCAACAACCACGCCGTTGCCAATGACAGAAAACTTGCCAGGGCGCACAACGCCCGATGGCAACAAGGCGGTCTTGTAGGTCACACCATCAATAACCAAAGTGTGGCCAGCATTGTGACCACCTTGGAAGCGCACGACAACGTCCGCGCGTTCGCTCAGCCAATCAACAATCTTACCTTTACCCTCGTCGCCCCACTGGGAGCCGACAACCACCACATTCGCCATTAAAATGTTCTCCTTGAGATCGAACGTTTTAGCCTTTTGAGTTGACCCTTTTGGCCAGCCCTGCCCCGACAAAACGCTCAAAACTGACAACAATACCCGTGTTGTTTGGTATATCGGGTACCGCCAAAACCTGTTAAGCGTCGCTGGTATAGCAAAAGTGATGCCATGACAAAACAACAATCCGCCCAAAAGAGGGCCAAAAACCCTCTAAATCACCTATTTAATCAACCCATTCTGCTTCTGGTGCTTACAGCGCTGTTTTGGGGCGGAAATATGGTGGCCGGAAAGATGGCTGTGGGCAACATCGCCCCAACAAATTTGGTGGCTGGGCGATTCCTTTTGGGCTTCTTGGTCATTTTGCCGTTCGCTTTGCCACACTTCAAAAAAGATTGGCCCGCGATCCG
This sequence comes from uncultured Maritalea sp., assembly GCF_937139385.1. Taxonomy (NCBI): domain Bacteria; kingdom Pseudomonadati; phylum Pseudomonadota; class Alphaproteobacteria; order Hyphomicrobiales; family Devosiaceae; genus Maritalea; species uncultured Maritalea sp. Next base: position 2,739 of record NZ_CAKZPW010000355.1, read on the forward strand.
CGAAAAAGTCTTCTTTCTCGCGTTTGCTGGTGGCGTTGGCTTTGCTGGGTTCAACTTGTTTTTATATTTGGGCGCGCAGTATACAACCGCAGTAAACGGTGCCATTGAACAGGCATCGATCCCCATGATGGTGATGCTGGCCAACTTTATGTTTTACGGTGAACGCACAAAAGCGTTGCAAATCGTTGGGGTCATCGCCACCATTTTTGGGGTCTTATGGGTTGCAACCGCTGGTGCGCCTTTGCGCTTACTCACCCTGGATATCAATATGGGTGATGGTTTGATCCTTATTGCCTGCGTAATTTATGCAGCCTATTCAGTACTCTTGCGCTACCGTCCTAAAATCCACTGGATGAGTTTTCTTGCCACCACGTTCTTTTTCGCAACCCTTTCAGCAGTGCTTTATGAATTGGTGAGTGGCGGTTTACCCACCATGTTCGTCAATTTTACCAAGGTCACCACCACGGGGTGGTTATTGGTTCTTTACACAGGACTGTTCCCCTCCATCATCTCGCAACTTTTTTATGCACGCGGGGTGGAACTAATTGGCGCAAACCGCGCAAGCCTCTTCATCAATGCGCTGCCGTTGTTCGGCGCAATTTTATCGGTGCTGATCTTGTCAGAACAGCTTCAAAATTATCATTTTGTTGCTGCACTTTTCATTATTTCCGGCATAACGATGGCCGAATATGCAGTGCGCACCAAGAAAGGAAACAAAACCGATGAGCAGCACTAAAGATCTGGCATCACGCGTTGAAGCCCTTGAAAGCCACATCGCCCATCAAGATCAAACCATAGAAGACCTCAACAAGGCGATTACCGAGCAGTGGGCTCAGTTTGAGAAACTACAACGCGACATTTCAAAATTGCATGCCGAGTTGGAACAAATCGAATCTTCTGGCGGTGCTGGCGAAGCAGACGAACGCCCACCTCACTATTGATCCTAAAGATCAGGATGGGGGGGAGGCCCCTTCAACTCAAGCTTGTTGCCAAACGGGTCGCAGAAATAAAATGAATGCCCCAGACCGCGGGCGCCACCGTGATTTGCTTCACGTTCAATCTCAACACCATGCCGCGCAAGATGGGCCCGCAACTGATCATGATCAAACGGGCCTGCAGCCAAACAAACATGGTCAACATTGCGGCCGCCAGCAACGGGTGGCTTTGCGCCAATCCCACCTGGGTGCGTTTGATCCCACAAGACAATTAGCGCAGGGCCTGCCCACAATTGCTCCATGCCTAACTCGGGATAAGCATAACCGCGCTGACAACCAAGAACGTTCAGATAAAAATCCATCGCCAGCTGCATATCATCGACGATGAACACTATGTGATCTATTCCCGCCAAAGAAAATGGAACTTCACCGGTTTCTTGTTTCATCCATCCCCCCCAAGGGCCTTATGTAATCGATTACAGTATGGGCATTTTCACTACTACCCGTCAAGCCTGAATAGTGCTGAAACAAAAAAGGGCCGGCCCAAAAATGGACCAGCCCTTCTCAAAAAAACAGGCTGCAGCCTGCTACTGGAATTGCAATAACTTATGCGACCTCGAAATAGATCGGCTTAGCTTGTTGCACGCCTTCAAGCGCTGAGATGTTGGCAAGCTGCGCATCGGTCAATTTGCCATCAATATTGATGAGCGCAATGGCGTCGCCACCTTCTTTAACGCGGCCCAAGTTGAAGTTGGCAATATTGATGCCCTCATCACCCAAAAGCATACCCAAACGACCAACAAAACCAGGTTTGTCTTCGTTGGTGATGTAAAGCATGGATGGGGTCACTTCCGCTTCCATGTTCACGCCTTTAACTTGGATAAGGCGTGGCTTGCCGTCACCAAATACCGTACCTGCCACAGAGCGTTCTTGGCGTTCTGTCACAATGGTCAGACGAATGTAGTTTTCGTATACACCTTGCTGTTCGCGGTTCGTGGTTTCAACTTTCATGCCACGATCTTTGGCCAAAACAGGCGCGGACACCATGTTCACATCGCCAAGCAATGGCTTAAGTACACCGGTCAACAAAGCAGAAACCATCGGCTTGGTATTGAGATCCGCCACGTGGCCTTCAAATTCAATTTTAACGCCAGTAATTGCTGTTTCGGTCAATTGACCTGCAAAGCTACCCAAATTTTCTGCCAATTTAACAAATGGCATAAGCTTTGGAGCTTCTTCAGCGGAAATGGAGGGGAAGTTCACCGCGTTTGAAGTCGCACCATACATCGAGTATGCGCTCATTTGTCCTGCCACTTGCAGCGCCACATTTTCCTGTGCCTCGGTGGTTGAAGCGCCAAGGTGCGGCGTACA
>NZ_CAKZPW010000356.1:0-3651 GCF_937139385.1 uncultured Maritalea sp.
CAATGCAGGGGTTACGGTTCAGTCGGTTGTTGTGAATATCTCTGCGGGCCGATTGGGCTCGGAAACATTTTCAGCCAGTGTGTCGTTGGACGGGCATGAAGTTGAAGATCGTGATCTAGAAAAGGTGCTGCGCACCGTCAATGATCGTTCGGTGCGCGATGACCGCGCTGTTTTGCACGCCTTACCGATTGGCTATTCGTTGGATGGGCATGCGGGTATCCGTGATCCGCGGGGCATGGTGGGGCAAACCCTTGGCGTTGATGTGTCGGTTGTCACCGCGGAAACACTTGCAATGCGCAATGTCGAGTTGGTGTTAAACCGCTGCCATTTGCAGGTGCAAGCATTTATGGCAACACCCTACGCAAGTGGGCTTTCAGCACTTGTGGATGATGAAGCTTCGCTTGGGGTTGCTGCAATTGATTTTGGTGGATCTACGACCACCTTGAGTGTCTTTAAAGATGGATACCTAGTTTATGCAGATGCCATTGCGGTTGGCGGGCACAATATAACCCTTGATATCGCGCGACAACTCTCTGTGAGTATTGAAGATGCTGAGCGGCTTAAAACGCTTTATACGAGCGTTCTGCCGGGGCAGAGTGATGAGCGCGATTTGGTGCCCATTCAGCCGGTTGGGTCCGAAGAAAATGAAGCACCAACTCAAATTCCACGCGCAACCTTAACTCGGATCGTGCGTCCGCGGGTTGAAGAAATTCTTACTGTTCTGCGTGATCGCATGGTGGCAACTGGCATGATGGATGTTTGTGGCCGCAGGTTTGTTTTAACGGGCGGCGCCAGTGAATTGGCTGGCTTGTCCGAACTGGCGCGACGCATCTTGGCGCGTAATGTGCGCCAGGGGAGGCCACTTGGTGTTGGCAATCTTCCCGCTGTTGCCAAAGGGCCTGCATTTTCGACCGTTGTGGGCATGTTGATTTACCCGCAAGTGTGTGAATTGGAGTATGTAGAGCCCGTAGCGCAACGCAAACTCACCGGCACAGATGGCTATTTTGCGCGGATCGGAAATTGGCTCCGCACCAGTTTTTAAGGTATCGTTAAGCTAAACACTTTGTTTAATAAGGCGAAAATGTAACGCAATTTGCATTAAACTTTATGAAAATGGTCCAAATGTTAGGGATGACTTAACGATCTAAGCGTAATTCTGGAGTTCAGGAGCACAATGGGGCCAGAAATGAGCATCAAACTTCAAATTCCAGATATTCACGAACTCAAGCCACGCATTACCGTATTTGGTGTTGGTGGGGCCGGCGGAAACGCCGTCAACAATATGATCGATTCCGGCCTTGAAGGTGTGGAATTTGTTGTAGCCAACACAGATGCGCAAGCACTGGCACTCTCCAAAGCACAACGCGTTGTGCAGCTTGGTGTAGGGGTTACCGAGGGTCTAGGCGCAGGTTCGCACCCAGAAGTAGGGCGAGCAGCTGCCGAAGAAACAATTGACGAGATCAACGACCATCTTAGCGGATCGCACATGGCGTTTATTACCGCTGGTATGGGCGGTGGCACGGGAACGGGCGCAGCGCCTGTTGTGGCCCGCGCAGCTCGCGAGCAAGGCATTCTGACGGTTGGTGTTGTAACCAAGCCGTTCCAGTTTGAAGGCGCGCGCCGTATGCGCCTTGCCGACGATGGTATTGATGAATTGCATCGCCACGTCGACACGCTCATCGTGATTCCAAACCAAAATCTTTTCCGCGTCGCCAACGATAAAACGACATTCGCTGATGCGTTTACTATGGCAGACGAGGTGCTCTTTTCCGGTGTTGCTTGCATCACCGATTTGATGGTCAAAGAAGGCCTTATCAACCTTGATTTTGCTGATGTTCGTGCCGTTATGCGCGGTATGGGCAAAGCCATGATGGGTACTGGTGAAGCTGAGGGCGAAGATCGTGCACGTCACGCTGCTGAAGCAGCAATTGCCAATCCATTGTTGGATGATGTGTCCATGCAAGGTGCGCGCGGCTTGTTGATTTCGATCACCGGCGGTAGCGATTTGACCCTTTATGAAGTTGATGAAGCGGCAAGCCGTATTCGCGAAGAAGTCGATTCTGATGCGAACATCATTCTTGGTGCAACGTTCGATGATAGCTTGGATGGTAAAATCCGGGTGTCTGTTGTTGCTACAGGTACGGATGCCGCTATGGTGCAGGCAATGGATCCTGTGAAGCCAAACGCTGATCGTGCCATTCACATCAAGCGCGAAGTAAAGGCCTCTGAGCCTGTTGCTGAAACACCTAAAATGGAAGCTCCTGCGCCAAGCCCTGTTGATGAGTTGGATGCAGCAATGCAGCAAGCTGTCAATAAAGCGCTTGAAGAAGGGCATGCCCATCTCACCAAAGAGAGCGACGTTACAGTTGAGCCTTACATTCCGGTTGCAGAGCCTGTGCAGGCTGAACTTGAAGATCGGCCTCGTGTGAACGATGTTGAACCCGTAAAGACATATGTGCCTCAATCTGCACAGCGCCCAACAGGTCCACGCCGTATGCCTCGTGCTGACGAATTGCCAACGCCTGCGCGTGAAGCGGTTGCGCAAGCACAGTCGCCTGAAGCAGAGCCTAGGAACGCCCGTGCGTTGTTCCGTCGCTTGGCCAGCAATGTTGGTTTGCAAACAAAAGGCGAAGATGTTGCGCCAGTGTCTGCGGATGACGCAGCTGCCCGCAGCGCAGTGGAAGCAAGTGCGCCAAGCCGTCGGGTTGAAACACCCGGTGCAAAAGGCAATTTGGATCGTTCTGGTCGCACTGTACCTGCGGATGCACCAAAAAAAGAACAACTTGAAATTCCAAGTTTCTTGAAACGTCACGGTTAAAAAAATCGGGATTTTTATAAAAAAGCACCCGGCGCGGCTTTCGCGTCGGGTGTTTTTTGTTTACTAGTACGAAAAAAGAGGCAGCGCGCTCGGGGCGTGAGATGCTGGGGTTATAAGTATGAAGAGACTTGCCACCAAACAGTGCACTATTGCTGAAGCACTGAGTTTTACGGGGATTGGCGTACATAATGGGTTGCCGTCTAGCCTGATTATCCAGCCCGCTGCCGTAGATAGTGGTTATTCTATTTGCCGCAAATTTGAAGATGGGCGTCTTTCGGAGGCGTTCCCTCTTGTGCATGATCGTGTTGCGCGTACCTATCTTTGTACGGCTGTGGATCTTGGCGACGCTGGTACAATCTCGATGATTGAACACGTGGTTTCTGCCCTTTCTGGTCTTGGAATCGATAATGCTTTGCTTGTTGTTGATGGTCCAGAGTGTCCTGTTTTGGACGGCAGTGCTGCCCATTATGTGCAGGCAATAATTGAAACTGGTTTAGTTGTTCAGCCAGCCGAAAAGAAATTTATCAAAATCAAACGTTCCATTCTTGTGCGCTCAAACGATGCCTTTGCAGCGCTTGAGCCCTATAATGGGCGCGCGTTTGATGTTGAGATTGATTTTGAAAATGACGTCATTGGACGTCAACGGATGATTTTTGATTGGACGCCTGCAAAATACGCGAGCGATGTTTCTGCTGCGCGCACTTTTGGCTTTTTGCGTGATGCGAAAATCCTACGTCAGGCAGGCTACGCGCTTGGGTCTTCTTTGGAAAATTCCATCGCCGTTGACGATGACAAAATCATGAATTCTGGCGAACTTCGGTTTGAAGATGAAT
>NZ_CAKZPW010000357.1:0-1710 GCF_937139385.1 uncultured Maritalea sp.
CCAACTTTCAATTTTCGCAAAAACCGCATCGCTACAATCAAATTGAAAACCTCTTGGAGTAAACCCTCCAGCATCACTCTCCAATGAAAATATATGATTTCCAAGCTTCTAAGGACGAAGATCCCTTGCGGTATTTGCGGTTCAAGCCACCCAAATTGGAAAAAACTGCCGAAGGTTTAACCCTTTCCTTGCCACACATTCGGATGGATCGAGCACTGCAGTTTTTGCTGGGAGACAAATTGGCATGAATGCCCCACGAACAAAATCCCGCAAACCAACCGCCCAGTTATTAAGCAGCGCACGCATTGTAGATGCACCTGCTATTCCCACCGAAATCGAATTGGAGGAAACGCCAGTAGAAATTCAACCGCCCAAACGCCGCTTTTCTTTTGGAAAGGTCTTTTGGGCATGTTTGGTCGGCCTTGCAGGTCTTGCATTTGGCATTTGGATAGACACGCTGATCGAAGATCTTTTTGCTCGTACACCTTGGCTTGGATATGTCGGCCTGGCATTAACAGGCCTTTTGATTTTTGCTTTCATTGTAGTTTTTGTGAAAGAAATTAGGGCTTTGTCCCGATTGCAAACCCTTCGGCAACTTAAACGACAAGCGACTAAAGCCTATAAAAGGGATGACCTAAATCTGGCTCGAGCCGCTGTCAGAAACTTGTTAAATTTATACAGTACGAAGCCAGAAACAGCCCGTGGCCGAAGCCTTTTGCAAAGCCAGCTCGGTGAAGTTATGGATGGTAGAGACTTGTTCTTGTTGGCAGAGCGAGACTTGTTGGCGGAATTGGATGCAAAGGCAAACAGCTTTATTCTAAGCTCTTCAAAACGCACATCTATTGTAACTGCAATCAGTCCGCGAGCTCTGATTGATGTGCTATATGTCGTGGTGGAAAATGTTCGTCTCATTCGTCGAATTTCAGAGCTTTATGGCGGTCGACCTGGTTTGTTTAGCTCTTGGCGCCTTGCTGGCACTGTCGTCAGTCATCTTGCCTTAACCGGCGGCATATCGGCTGGCGATAATCTGATTCAAGATGCATTGGGGCATGGATTGGCAGCAAAGGTTTCCGCACGTTTGGGTGAAGGCGTAATCAACGGGATGTTGACCGCGCGAGTTGGTCGAGCGGCAATGACGGTATGCCGTCCACTACCATTTTTGGCCAGCAAACCACCCAGCTTAAAAAGTATCTTTGGCGAGTTGACAAAAACAAAGGATAACCAACACGATGTGCCGAGATAGTTCTGAACGCAGGTCGGTCCACACGTGAGATATGTTTCGCTTCGCTCCACTGTAAATACGGGGGAATGCGATGAAAATGCCCATATGAATGTGCAGTTTTATTTTGCTAAGTTTGATGATGCAGACCGGGTTCTACGCTCGCAGTTTTCACTACCTACCTTAACAAGAGCAGCGCGAAAAACACGACATGTTCGTTACCATAGGGAAGCTGCTGCTGCAGCCATGCTTGCGGTTCGCTCAGCAATTGTGTTGCGCAATGGCGCTGCGGTGGCTGTCGTACACAAAATGACAAATGAACCAAACCGGTTCGTTATGGCAACAGCGCTGGATTCCTACGATACAGGAGCAATGGAGCGAATTTTCAAGACGTCGAAATTACCGTTTGTTGACTGGGATGAGATCTCCGATGCACATCCACGAGGTTTGAATTTAGGACCCGCGCTCCCCGTGCCAGACAATGTGACAAT
>NZ_CAKZPW010000358.1:0-22449 GCF_937139385.1 uncultured Maritalea sp.
GGGCGCGCACGGTCGCATATGGTTGTGCATCTGTGTTTGTTTTCAGTGTTACTTGTAATTATGTACTTGAGTGCCCACTTGAATGGCGACCAAGACCCTACGCAAAGGACCTTTTGATGAAAAAGATACTCGCTGCCACCGCCCTTATTTCCGCCTCGCTGATGGCAACGTTTGCGCAAGCCGAAGAAGTTGGCAAGATCGGGGTTGATTGGGTCGGTAATGATATTTTGATTGAAGCAGTACACGACCATGAAATTGAAGGTGTGACCTGTCACCTGGCTTATTTCGATCGTGGTTTTTTTGATCGACTTTCAAAAGGCAATTGGTTTGAAGACCCTTCAAATTCGTCGATTGCATGTCGTGTCACCGGCCCTGTAACTGTTGGCGACATTGATTTGGATAAGAATGGCGAAGAGGTCTTTAAAGAAGGGCGTTCGTTCCTTTGGAAGAAGCTGGTCGTCAAACGGATTTACGACAAAGCGAACAATAGTTTGATTTATCTTTCCCATACGCGGGAAGTCTCAGAAGGTAGCGCCAAAATGTCGATTTCTACGGTGCCGCTCTATGGCGTTGACGTGACTTGGAGCGACAAGTACTGGCCGAACGGCAAGCCTGAATAGTTTTTCTAACGACAGCGACAGCCAAGTGCGTTATGCCTCGGTCAACATTTGACCGAGGATATTGATATGAGTGTGCGTGATTGTAATGGTGCTGAGTTGGAAGATGGCGATAATGTTCAGGTCAACAAAGACTTGAAGATTAAGGGCATGTCCAAAACGCTAAAGCGCGGCACAGCGATAAAAAACATTAGCACCACCAATAAAGATACAGAAGTTGAGTGCCGGATCGGCAAATCAACCATCGTGCTCAAAACTGAGTTCTTGAAGAAAGCATAGTCCCGCTAGTTCGTTCGATTATTGCATCAACCGGCAAGTGGTTGAGGGCGAGGGCAATCGATTGTCTCTGCAAAGGCAGGCTTTTCAACTCATCTAACCCAAACAAGTCCGCGCTTTTAGGCATGAGTGAAACAATTTTGTTGCGGCTTGTAATGTTATAACATATTGGATGTGCTGTAATAACATTACATGAGGGAAATCATGCAACAAAAAGTACGTTATGCTGTTTCTGCAGCGATACTATTGGCATCAAACGGGCTTGCTTTTGCCCAAGATGAGGTTTGGCGTTACTTCGTGTCGGATCACGAAAAAGCCCAGATAACTGTTTTTGAAAAAGAAGTCGAACCCAGGGTTTGGACGGATTTCGCAGCACCTGCCCGACTTTACATGAGTGGCGACGGTACGCGACTATTCGCAGTTCAACGCGCAATAGGGCGCATCGACTTCGCTCGCACTGGATTGTCGTATGAGGATCATGGCGACCACCAAGATCCTCACATGGGTGAAGCACAATGGAATGGGCTCTTTCTGACCGGTCACAAGCCGACGCATTTTGTTGTTCATGACCAATCTGTGGCGGCATTTATGGACGGCACCGGCAGTGTGCAGCGTATTGATTTGGCTGAAGAAGACCTTCAACATCAAGTAAGCTTTGCAGTTTCTGCGCGGCCTCACCATGGCGTTGCGGTGCCATTTGATGGCCATTTGCTGATCAGTGAACCCTCAAAAGACAGCGATAGCAGTCTGCCCGATTTTGTGCGGGTGTTGGACCGTGAAATGAAGGAAATTGGCGAACCGCATGCGTGTAAAGGGCTACATGGCGAGGCCTCATCTGGCAACAAAACGGCATTTGCATGTGTCGATGGCATTTTGGTTTTTGATGCTGCGGACTATACCTCCTCTCAGTTTCTATCTTACCCAGAGGAATTGGGAGAAGGACGAACTGGTCGCCTAGATGGTGGACAGGGGATCCAATTGTTTGCGGGCAATTTCGGCAAAAATAAAATGATCTTTGTTGATGTTGAAAGTGAGGGGCACTTTGTATCAACCCAATTTGACGCTGGCCTTGTTGCTGGTTATTTGGACCCAGAAAACGCGGCCCAAGCATTTGTGCTTACAGCAGATGGCAATATGCATATTGTAAATGCCCTTAGTGGTTCCATCGTTCAATCTACCAGCATATTAGCACCGATTGATATGGAAGGCGGGCACGGGGCTGCTCGACCATCTTTTGTCTTTGCTGGCGAAAATCTTGCGCTGGTTGACCCAATCCAGGGGCATTTAAGGTTGATCAGAAAATCTGATTTAGCAAGTGTTGAGACCATTGAGGTGGGTGGCAAGCCATCCTCCATTGTGGCAGTTGGTGCCAAACTAGAGGATCACTAACAAAAGAGCCCCCGACTTATAAAGGCGGGGGCTCACGTGTTTTGGTTTACAGATTGAGGTCTTATTTGCGTTTGGCTTTTTTGTCTTTGCCAAATTCAATCATGCGTTCAACCGCGCCGCGTGCTTTTTCTGCAATCGCTGGATCAACGGTCACTTCTTCGGTGCCGGTGTGTAATGACCACAAGATGTTCTCAAGGTTGATGCGTTTCATGTGCGGGCAGATGTTGCAGCCCTTAAGGAATTGAACGCCCGGTGTTTCAGCCGCCACATTGTCGGACATGGAGCACTCGGTGACCATCACCACATTTTTCGGCTTTTTGGTTTTAACCCAATTGATCATGCCTGAAGTTGAGCCTGAAAAATCACACGCATCAATTACGTCTGTCGGGCACTCTGGGTGTGCAATGATTTTTGCGCCCGGATACGATTCACGTAATTCAGCGATATCAGCTGCGGTGAAGGTTTCATGTACTTCGCACGCGCCAGCCCAAGTGATGATTTTTTTCTTGGTTTTCTTGGCGGTGTTTTGCGCCAGATATTGATCTGGAATCATGATGACCGTGTCGCTATCTAACCCTTCAACAATATCGAGGGCGTTGGACGATGTGCAACAAATGTCGGTAACGGCTTTTACTTCCGCGGATGTGTTCACATAGGTGACCACAGGAATGCCCGGATATTGCTCGCGCATGGCCATCACATCTTCTGCGGTGATAGAGGAGGCAAGCGAACAGCCTGCCCGCGCATCGGGGATGAGTACGGTTTTAGTCGGGTTCAGCAGTTTTGATGTTTCCGCCATAAAGTGCACACCGCACTGAATGATGGTGGACTGGCTCACTTTTGTTGCTTCAATAGCAAGCTGCAAACTGTCGCCGACCACATCGGCCACACCGTGATAAATCTGTGGTGTTTGGTAGTTGTGGGCCAAAATTACCGCATCTTTTTCGCGCTTGAGCTGATTAATCTGGCGAATCAGTGGGGCGTAGAATTGCCATTCGATTTCTGGGATTCGATCTTTGAGATGTTCATAGATGGGGGCTGTTTCTTTCTCCACGGCCTTTGTGAACTTAAGGTCAAACAGACCCTTAAGTACATCGCGTGCTTCATCAAGCGGGGTGGTAGAATTGATCAATTGAGCCATCGTTTTGCCCTTTCCCAAGCTAGTTGATGCGGAACTTAGGTATTTTTATTGTGTATTTCAATTGATCCTTCGTGTTAAAGCCCAAACCAATGTCGATTATCCCGCAATTGTGATTGCGGTGCACCCAATAAGAGAAAAGCAGATCATGGCCCAAAACGTTGCTCAACTGACCCCAATTCTATCCGCTGCACCTGTGGTGCCTGTTATCGTGCTTGATGATTTGGAAGCTGCCGTACCGCTTGCGCGTGCGCTGGTTAAGGGTGGCTTGCCAGCACTTGAAGTGACGCTGCGTACGCCAAATGCATTGTCGATCATCAAAGCTATGGCCAATGTTGAAGGGGCTTTTGTTGGGTCTGGTACGGTACGCAACAGGGCGCAGATTGAACAATCAATTGAAGCGGGTGCGCAATTTATGGTGTCTCCGGGCGCGCCGCTGAACCTTTTAAGCGATGCGCTTGAATATGATGTGCCATTGCTACCAGGTGTTTCCACTGCGACCGAAGCCATGGCTGCGGCGGATGCGGGCTATAGCTATTTAAAGTTGTTTCCGGCGGAAGCTGTAGGTGGTGCGAAATTGCTCAAGAGCTTTGCTTCGCCATTGCCTGATCTTAAGTTTTGCCCAACGGGTGGCGTGAGCCCGCAAAATGCGATGGATTATCTTTCTTTGCCTAACGTAATTTGTGTTGGCGGATCTTGGATTGTGCCAAGCGATGCGATCAAAAATCGTGATTTTGATAAAATCGAAGCCTTGGCGCGCGAAGCGTCACAAATCGGCAAATAAGACAATGCGGCGATTTGGCTTTGCATTGGCAATGTTGGTTGGGCTGATTGCTCAGCCCGCTATGGCTGATGCAAAGGTCTTTGTCGCCGCCAGTCTTGCCGATGTTGTTCAAGCGCTCGTTGACGCCTCGGACATAAAGGGTTTGATCGTCGTTGCTGGCAGTAGCTCAAGTTTAGCACGACAAATCAAAGCAGGTGCGCCTGCGGATGTCTTCATTTCCGCCAATAAAGATTGGGCGGCGTTGGTAGCGGGCGAGCAGGACCTGCTGCCACTTTTTTCCAATCGTCTTGTTTTGGTTTCCCACAAAGACGTGACACTGAGCGATATTTCCGAATTACCATCATTGTTGGGGAATAACCGTTTGGCGGTGGGTGATCCAAACCATGTGCCTGCGGGAATTTATGCGCGTGAGGCACTGAAGAGTTTGGGGCTTTGGGATGCTTTGCAAAACAATCTAGCGCCCGCTGACAATGTGCGCGCGGCCGTTCGGTTGGTGCAAACTGGGGCGGCACCATTTGGCATTGTTTATGCTTCAGACGCGGCGCTTTTAAAGCTCAATGTGGTTTATGTTTTTGATGAAACCGCGCATTCACCTATTTCCTATTGGGCGGTGACCTTAGCAGATCAAGAACCCGAAACGTTGGCGTTTATGCGTTTCCTTGGCAGTGCGGATGCACATGCTATAGTCGCTTCTTATGGGTTCTTATCGCTTGAGGGAAAATAGTGTCGGCTGAGATTTGGTCCATTGTTTTGCTATCGCTCAAAGTGTCGTTTTTTGCACTGTGCTGGGCTGTGCCAGTGTCGTTTGGTTTGGCCTATCTTTTGGCGCGCAAACGGTTTGTTGGACGCAGGTTGCTGAGCGCTGTGATCATGCTGCCCTTGGTTATGCCCCCGGTGGTGACCGGTTTGGTGCTTTTGTATGGATTTGGCCCCACGGGGCCAATTGGGCAATTGTTGGCGCCCTTGGGCATATCATTTGCATTTAATGCAGCGGGTGCCAGTTTGGCCGCCGGGTTGGTGGCATTGCCTCTCATCGTTCGTCCCATTCGGTTGTCGCTTGAAGCGGTTGATCCCGATTTGGACGAAGCCTTGGAGGTTGCGGGCAAAATGGGCTGGCAGCGCTTTACAATGTTATATTTTCCCATGTCATTGCCCGGCATTGTTGCGGGGGGCATTTTGGGCTTTGCTAAAGCGCTTGGCGAATTTGGGGCAACCATAACGTTCGTTGCCAATATTCCGGGTGAAACGCAGACATTTTCACTAGCGATCCATTCTGCATTGCAGCGATTTGACGGGGAGCAAATGGTGCTGATGTTGAGCCTTGTGTCGATTTCCATTTCGGTGATTGCTGTCTTGGGGTCTGAATATCTGCTCAATTGGCTGCAAGTGCGTTTATCGGGCGACAGGTCGGTGCGCCATGCTTGAGGTGAAAATCAAGGGCACGCGGGGCAACCCGAGCGCGCAATATCAGTTTGACGCTGGGCCGGGCATAACAGCGATTGTTGGGCCATCGGGCGCGGGCAAAACCTCTTTGCTTCGTGTGATCGCTGGTTTGGATCACCCGGTGAGCGGAACAATAAGTCTTGGCGGCATTGCCATGCCTCAAAGAGCCGAGCATCGTCAGATCGGCATGGTGTTCCAAGAGCCGCGCTTGTTGCCTCATTATACAGTTCAGCAAAACATTGAATTGGGCCGCAGCGGGGTCATTTCTGCCAAACAGTTGGCCGATCAATTGGGAATATCGGACTTGATTGAACGGTTTCCGCATAGCCTATCAGGTGGCGAAAAACAACGTGTGATGATTGGGCGGGCTTTGTTTGGTGCGCCCAAACTTATGCTGTTTGATGAACCGTTGAGTGCAATTGATCCGCGCCTAAAAGCTGATTTGCTTACGCTTATTCGCACCCATTTTGCTCAAGCTAATATTCCAGTGCTTTATGTCACCCATCAAATGGAAGAGGCCGCGCAATTGGCGCAAAACCTGATCGCCATTGATCAAGGTAAAATTGTTGCGCAGGGGCCATTGGCACAAACAATGGCGCAATTGGATGGGCCTGCGTTTTTTGAAAATGGCATCACCAGCCTTTTGTCTGGCACCGTGACCGCAATTGATGCTGAGTTTGATTTGGCAACGATAGGGGTGGGCGCACAGCACGTCGATTTGCCGCGCAAGGCGCTAAATGTGGGTGATCAAGTTCGTTTGCGCATATGGGCGCGGGATGTGTTGCTTTCAAAAAAACGGCTTGAAGGAGTGAGTGCGCGCAATCAGTTGCAGGGTGAAATTGAAACCATCCGGTTGTTTGATCGGTCGCAGGCAGATGTTTTGGTACGGGTGGAAGGTGAGATTGTGCGGGCGCGCGTGATGGCAAAAACCATTGCAGATCTGCAAATGGCCATTGGACAATCCATTTATGTGGTCTTCAAATCGGCGTCTGTGGAATAGGTGCAGCGTTGCGCATTCTAATCATTGAAAAAGCAAAGCTTGAACCCAAAACAGTCTCTTTAAAACTGTGCAATTCTTCAAGCACTTCAAGCCGCGCACCAGCCAAGTTGAGCTGACGCAACGGATCATCAATCGTTAGCATTTCGCGCGGCTTTTGTGCTGTGGAAGCGGTGAAATACCCCGCATTCGGGCCGATCAGATCAAATTCAGCGCTGTCAAAAACATAGGCGTATAGTTTTGCCGCGGCGCAACGTTCAAACCAGCCGCGCTCAATCGCAATAATTGAGTTGGCGTTTGACAATTTGGCCCAGTCATTGGCGTTGGTTTGCTCATTGGCCCAAATGCAAATGCGTGGGCAATCGCGGGGTAAAAGATAGTTTTGTATTCGACTTGCTGAAATCGCCCAAACGCTGTTGTTTCCCTCTTTGTCGAGACGCGGATCGAAGCGGTCAATGCTTGGATCTTCAGAAATGTGGTAGAGTTGTTGATCAAGAAATTCAATCAATAGTCTCGCCCCTCGCGTGGTTTGTAGCGGGGGATTTTCCAACTGAATTGAATGGCCCCGGCGCGGACCACAAAACCGATGACGGTGCCAAAGATGGCGGCATAGAAAAAGGGCATGCCTAAATAAACGAGGGCCATATAACCGCCCGCTGCCGTTAAGGCTGCAGTGGCGTATATCTCATCTTGCAATATCAGAACATTTTCGTCGCACACCACATCGCGGATCATGCCGCCAAAGGTTGCGGTCATCACGCCAAGAGCGGTAGCCACAAAAAAGCCCGCGCCATTGGCGTGGGCAATATGTGCGCCCAAAACGCCATAGGCGGCAAGGCCGATTGCATCGAGCCACAAAAGCGCAATATATCGGCGCTGGATCAAGTGGGAAGCAAAAAAAGCAACCACGGCAATCGCTAAGCATGTGACCAAATAGGCCTGATCGACAATCCAAAAAACGGGACGATCTAAGATCAGGTCTCTGAGTGTGCCCCCGCCCACGCCGGTCAATGTGGCCAGAAGGGCAAAGCCGATAATGTCCATTTGCCTGCGGCTTGCCACCAACGCCCCTGTGGTTGCAAAAATGGCAACGCCAAACAGGTCCAAATAATAGATGGGCACAATAAATATTTCTCATCTCCGCCAAATCAGTAAACTAAGTTTAGCAGTTCGATTGAACTGGGGAAGCAAAAACACCAATCGTGCGCACGCCAGTTTTGAGTATGTTGTTGCGATGCTTTTTGTTTGATGTGTGTGAGACTTGACCATGAGATTATTGAGCGAAATGATCCGGCAGCTAAATTTAGCAACCCTGTCACTGTTTGGATGCGCTCTTTTGGCAGGTCCTTTTTTGGCCGCTGTTTTGGACAATAGTGTTTATTATTGGGACATGCTTTATTGCTTGTCGTTTATGCTCGCAGCACTCGTTTACACAGCTGGTCAACGCGTGAGTGCACACGAAAAGAGACAAAACGACCAGGGTGTATCTCCAATTATTTCTGTCAAATGGGTTGGATATTTGATTGCGTTTGGCATTGTGTTGGCGGCGTCGGTTTTGTTCTCAAAGCCGCAATCTACAATTGCGACCAAACTCACCTATTTGGGTTTAGGGGTGGTAGTGCCTGTCACGTTATTCTGGTCATTTAGGTGGCTCAGAAAGAAGGTAAATGGAAGCGAAGTTTGACATTTCAGGAACGTTTCAGCGCACATCTTTTTCACCGTTCAAACTGGTGGTTGCTCGTCTTTATGGTTTGGGCGGCCGTTCATTGGAAGTTTGATCTGGGTGGTGAGTTTGCATTGGAAAATGGTGCCTTCCCACCGCTTATCTTGCTGCTCTGTTATTTCACCCTGTCCCCCGCCTTTTTCTTTGCGCTGGCCGGGGTAAACCCAGAAGCTGCTTCGCGCAGTTGGGGATATCTGGTGGAAGCGACTTGGCTGATTTATGTGCTCGACCATATGGTCAATCTTGCAACCTTGACCGCGCTTTACGCCATGATGGGTGCGCCACTGGGTTGGGGCTTGTTTTTGCCTCTGACCCAAACAGTATATTTAACATTTTACGCCGCGCGCGGCTATGTGCGCCGAATTGGATATTACAAGTTTGATGACAAAAGAGATGACATTTAGAGAGTTGTTTTGGGCGCACCTGACACACAAAGAAATGCGCTTGATAAATACCTTGATGATGACAACATTTGGCGTGGTGGCGTTGACTACCATGTTTTTGTGGCCCGCTGAGCGGCAGATGATTGTGATTGTCGGCTATGGTTTGTTCCTAGGATGGATGGTGACTAGTCCACCACTTTTTTACGCATTAGCGGAAATTAGCCCAACGCTTGCCAAACGCCATTTGGCGTTTACCGCTCAAGCTAGCTGGAAGCTGTTGACGATCCAAATGATCATTACGAGCGTTGTTTGTCTCTTTTGGGTTTACTCAATGGAAACTGAATACTTTCTGTACTATTTTGTGGCTTTTGGTGGGTTTGTTGGAGTGGTCTGGACATCGGTTTTGCGCAGAAAAATGCGTCGCGCGGAGAAATCAAATGACATTTAGACAACTATTTTGGGCGCACCTGACGCACAGAAAGAACAGGTGGACGAAAAGCGGAGTAGTGCTTTTGTTGACAATGGGGTTGGTTGCATACCAAACAGGCGCAATCCTAGATATGCGATTTCAGTTCCTTGTTGTTCCTTTGTATTTGGTTCTGCTGTTGGTGAGCAACAGCACTCTTTTTGCGCTGGCACATGTTTCCCCCAAAGCACAAGACCGAGCTGAAGAGTTTTATTGGACGGCCAATTGGTGGCAATATTCGTCGATGCAGTTGGTTCCGCTAACGTTTTTCTTGGTTTCGCTCGGACTGTTCTTGAGATCCAACTTGTTCTTGTATTTTGTGAGCTTCGCGATTTTGTTCGTATTGGGCGACTTTTGTTGGCGATATTGGCGTGTGAAACACCAATCCAGGCCTGTGCCACAATCCCACTTCAAGGGGCATGAGCACCATTCCTCAAAAACTGTCGGCTAGTTTGTGCAGGGCTTTCTTTAGCTTTTTGCTCTTTTTTGGCTGCAGCTGGGCACGTAGTTGTTTGTCTAGCGTGCGCCAATGGTGTTCAAGTGCGTCGATGAGCCGTTGACCACCTTCGGTGAGGGACACATCAAGATCGTTGGTGTTTTGTGTTGGCACACAAGTCACAAGGCCCGTGTTTTGAAATCGGAACAACACGGTGCGCAGAGTTTGCTTTTCTAGTCCCAATTCGAACACCATTTCTGAAAATTCGGTTTCTGGATTGCCATTGAGCCAAAGCAAAATTGCATCGTCGCCGGGCAGCAAACCAAGTTCTCGCAATGGGGCGAGGGCCGCTTGGCGGCTCAGGGCACCAGCTTCAATGAGGGCAAATAGCAATGTGTTTTCGGTTTTTTTGGCCATAGTTCTTTCTAGCCCAAGCGCTTAGGCAAATGAAATTCTTGGCTTAGACTATCGTTAATCGGTTAATTTGAACTGACCCGCTTTGCAAATGGCGCAATAGCTGGCAAAACCAACAAAGCGCAAATAGCAAAAGAGCTCTTCAAATGCCAATTTTCAACCTAATGGATTTGAAACGTGACCAGTTAGCGGAGCTGGTTGATGCGCAAACCGTGGGTGTGTTGCCGGTTGGGGCGATTGAACCGCACGGACCCCATTTGCCGCTTTCAACTGATTGCGATATTGCCCAGGGCCATTTGAATGCAGCGCAAGAGTTAGCGATTGAAGCCAACGTGTTGGTGTTCCCATTGCAGCAGATTGGAGCCAGCGATGAGCATGATCACTTTGTCGGCACGCTGAGTTTTGATGCTGAAAACTTGTTTCAGAGTTGGTATGAAATTGGCGCAAGGTTTCATGCGTGGGGCGGGCGTCGTTTAGTCATCATGTCGTCACACGGCGGCAACAGCGGTGTCGTGGATCGATTGATTTTGGCGCTGCGACGGGATTTTGCGATGCTGGCTGTGTCTTCGGCTTGGCTGCGCTTTGGGCAACCTGAAGGGCTGTTTGATGAAGAAGAGCTAAAATTTGGCATTCATGGCGGAAATATAGAAACATCGCTGATGTTGCATTATGCCCCGCAAAAAGTTGACATGGATGCCGCTGATCATTTTGAAAGCGCCTTAAAGGGAGTTCAAGCCTCTGCTCACCATTTAACGGGCTATGGCAAGCATCATTTTGGTTGGATGAGCCATGATTTGAACGATCAAGGTGTTGTAGGGAATGCGTCGGTGGCAACGGCTGCAAAGGGTATGGCCAGTGCAGCGCATGCGGTGCGCGGATTTGGTGAACTTATTGATGATGTGGCGCAATTCAACTTGTTGCTTTTTGATCTTGAAGATTGACTCTTTGATGCCGCAATTGCTGGCTAGATTTGGCTCAAAATACTTCGGTTGGGCGGGAATTGTGAATAGTTTTTCAACTCGGTTTTTTGCGGTAATCATCATGGTGCTGGCCCTTGCCACGTCGGTGTTTGCCCATCCCCATATTTTTATCGACGCGCGAGTTGTTGTTGTATTCAACGACCAGGGTGAATTGGTTGGATTGCGGCAGGCATGGTCGTTCGACCCGCTTTATTCAGCATGGGCCGTGCAAGGGCTGGACGAAGATGGCGACGGCCAAGTTTCAAGCGAAGAACTTCAACCACTGGCCGACGATAATATGATGGGGCTCGAAGAGTTCGGTTATTATACGGTTGCGGGTTTTGCGGGCGCGCAAAACTTGGTGTTCGCCAAAGGGCGCGATGCCCGGATGGAATATGATGGGACAAATCTGCAGCTGGCTTTTGCCCTTGATTTTGAAGAGCCGGTATTCCCATCGCGAGATATTGAAATTGAAGTTGCGGATCCTGAGTATTATTCTGCGTTTCAGTTTGTGGAAGGTGATGCCGTCTTTTTTGATAATGCTGATGGCAAATGCACGGCTGAGGTTAATGGACCGCGCCCCATTGATCCCAATATTGAAGAGCAGCTATTTGCGCTTGGAACCGACGTTTTGGAGCTTCCCGAGGAATTGGCGCAAGCTGTAAAAGATCTGTCGAATGTCATTATTGTGCGATGCGGTGAATACGCTTCTGGTGCAGTTGTGCCCGTGGCCCCTGCAAAGCCCAAGGGGTCGCCCTTTGTTGCACCGCCACAAGAGCCGAATTTGGGCGGTCAACAATCAGGTTTTCTTGGGTGGATCAATGTGCAGCAAAAGGGGTTTTATCGCGCGCTAACAGACGCGATGGCACGAATGCGCAGCGATGGTAGTGCATTTTGGGTTTTGGGTGGATTGAGCTTTTTGTATGGCATTTTTCATGCGGCGGGCCCAGGGCACGGCAAAGTCATTATTTCATCCTATATGGTGGCCAACGAAAGCGAGTTGCGCCACGGCGTTGTGCTTAGTTTTGCAACAGCATTTATGCAATCCATAGTGGCGGTGGTCTTTGTTTTGGTGGCTGCAAGTTTGTTGCGCCTCACAAGTTTTGCCATGTCAGATGCCGCACACTGGATGGCCGTGGGCTCTTATGGGCTGGTGATGTTGCTTGGTGCTTGGTTGATTTGGCGAAAATTGTTCAACAGGCATGCGCAGGCTGTTCACCACCACCATAATCACGATCACGATCATGAGCATGGACCGGACTGCGGTTGTCAGCATGCACCTGAGCCACGCCAATTCAGTGGTCGTACGTTGCGTGAGCAGGTTGGGCTTATCGTTTCTGTGGGGTTGCGGCCCTGTTCTGGTGCGCTGGTGGTTTTGGCTTTTGCTCTCAGTCAACAATTGCTGTTAGCAGGTATCGCCGCGACATTTTTGATGGGTTTGGGTACAGCGATCACAGTTTCTATGCTGGCGGCATTGGCGGTCTATTTTAAAGGCCTAGCCAAGGCTCGTGCGTTAGCTGGCGGTCGGTTCTGGGGTGAGATTGTTGGCACAGCAGAATTGGCCGGTGCCTTCTTGGTGTTTGGATTTGGTGCGATTTTGCTGATTGCGTCTTTTTAGTCGGAACCAATTTTGTCCAAACGGTCCAATTTGTGCTGGTCAGTGTTACAAAACTGTCATAAAGTTACGCGCATGCCAGTATCTGTGGGAGGAACGGCGCGCCAAAAAAACATCGCACATTGTCAAAAATATGCCATGCAGCGCGTCCTATAAGAGGCTGGTTTGAAATTATTTGGAGGCTCATAAAAATGAAGAAAAAAGCACTCGCGCTTGCGCTTGGTACCATGATGGCCAGCGCTGCAGCGCCAGCATTTGCTGACTACACGCTTAATATTTTGCACTTTAACGACATGCATTCGCGCTTTGAACCAGTAAACAAATATGATTCAGGTTGTAGCGCAGGAGACAACGCCGCCGGCAAATGTTTTGGTGGTGCCGCGCGTTTGATGACATTCATCGACACGCGTCGTGACGCTGTTGAAGGCGCAGGCGGCAATGTGATTACTCTCGTTGGCGGGGACCAGTTTCAAGGGTCTCTCTATTTCACAACATATAAAGGCAAAATGAACGCCGAATTCCTAAATATGTTGGAAGTAGACGCGATGGCGGTGGGTAACCACGAATTTGATGATGGACCTCCAGGATTGTCCGATTTTGCGGATCTTGCAAATTTCCCGGTTATGTTTGCCAATGGCGATATGAGTGGTGAGCCTTTGCTTGATGGCAAAATACCGCCCTATACCATTCTAGAAGTTGGCGGCGAAAAACTCGGCATCATCGGATTGCTCACACCGGACACAGCAGAAATCTCTAGCCCTGGTGACACCGTAAAATTCTTTACAGAAGAAAGCGTATTGCCTGCTCTTATCGAAAAACTAAAGGGCGATGGCATCAACAAAATCATTCTGTTGACCCATATTGGGTATGACCGCGATCTTGAACTTGCAGCCTCAATTGCAGGGATCGATGTGATTGTTGGCGGTCACACCAACACATTGTTAGAAGATTATCCAACGGTTGTGGATGGTCCTGACGGCAATAAGGTGCAAGTTGTGCAAGCCTATGCCTACACCAAATATGTGGGTGAGCTTAGCGTAACTTTTGATGACGAAGGAAACGTCAAGGATGCTGGTGGTCAGGCATGGTCGCTTGATGCCCGTGTGCCGGAAGACGAAGAAGTGCTTGCCTATATTGAAAAGGCTGCTGGTCCCCTTCAGGAACTTATGAACAAGGTTGTTGGTGAAACAACAGCGCCGATTGAGGGCAATCGTTCGTTCTGTCGGGCACAGACCTGCGAAATGGGCGTTCTCGTTGCTGAGGCTATGTTGGACCGCGTTAAGAACCAGGGCGTTTCAATTGCGATCCAAAACGGTGGCGGTTTGCGCGCATCAATTGATGCGGGTGAAATCACAATGGGTGAAGTGCTGACGGTATTGCCATTCCAAAACACATTGGCAACATTTGAGTTGACTGGTGCTGACGTTATTGCAGCGTTGGAAAATGGCGTTAGCCAAGTTGAATCTGGCGGCGGTCGTTTCCCACAAGTGGCTGGTCTGAAATTCTCATACGACCCGACCAAAGATGCAGGTGGCCGGATCGTTTCTGTTGAAGTGCTTGGCGACGAGGGCACTTTTGGCGCGCTTGATCCAGCCGCAACATATGGCGTTGTTTCAAACAACTTCATGCGTTCGGGTGGGGACGGATACAAAGTGTTCGCCACAAATGGCATGAAAGCTTATGACTTTGGTCCAAACCTAGAAGATGTTGTTGCGGCATATGTTGCAGCAGGTGGCGCATATACGCCAATGGTGGATGACCGCATTACCATCGTCGAATAAGCACTCTAGCTAACAAACTGTTGATGAGGGCGATCCATTGGGTCGCCCTTTTCGTATTTGCTTTTAGGAATGCACCCACTATGTTAGGCGCCAAGGTAAGGGGATAATGCGACAATTGGTGCACTGCAATTTGCGGTCGCGCTCTTTATGTTGCTTCAAACCTTCCAAGACGCCAAACACATAAAAGCAACGAGGCAAAATGACGTCGCATCTTCCAAAAGACCATCCCGCTGTTGCGCCAAAAAAAGTTGGCGTTCTCTTGTTGAATTTAGGAACGCCTGATGCAACCGACTATTGGTCTATGCGTCGTTATCTCAAAGAGTTCTTGTCCGACGCTCGGGTAATTGAAATCCCCAAGTTGATTTGGTGGCCGATTTTGAACGGCATCATTCTGACAGTGCGGCCAAAAAAATCTGGCGCTGCATACGACAAGATCTGGGACCGAGAGAAAAACGACAGTCCGCTGCGCGTAATATCTGAAGGTCAGGTGCAAGCTCTAAAAGCTGCCATGTCCGGCGAGGAAAATGTGATTGTCGATTATGCGATGCGCTATGGCAATCCATCCACTCAGTCCAAACTTGAGGCTTTGCAGGCACAAGGATGCGATAAGATTTTATTGGTGCCACTCTACCCACAATATTCAGCGGCAACGACGGCGACAGCCAATGACAAAGCTTTTGACGCACTGAAAAAAATGCGCTGGCAACCCGCAGTGCGCACGGCACCTGCATATTTTGAAACAGACGCCTATATTGATGGGATCGCACAATCGATCGAAGATGGTTTGGCCAAACTTGATTTTGAGCCTGACTTGGTGATCACTTCCTATCATGGGGTGCCCAAAAGCTATTTGATGAAGGGCGATCCTTATCATTGCCAATGCTATAAATCGACGCGGCTGGTGCGCGAAAAACTTGGCTGGGCTGAAGACAAATTGATGGTGACATTTCAGTCCCGATTTGGGCCTGAAGAATGGTTGCAGCCTTATACGGACAAAACGCTTGAGGCGTTGCCCGCAAAGGGGATCAAGAAGGTCGCCATTTTAACCCCTGGATTTTCTGTTGACTGTCTTGAGACACTAGAAGAAATCGCCATGGAAGGTCGTGAAGAATTTATGGACGCGGGCGGTGAACATTTTGCCTATATCCCTTGTCTGAACGATAGCGAATTGGGCATGCAGGTGATTGAAGATGTGGTCCGACGCGAGCTTTCGGGCTGGCTCTAGGCGGGTCACCAACTGAAGTAAAACATACCCTTTGCTAAAATGACGATCAGCACCATGTGGGTAAACACGCTAATGTGGGTTAGTTGAAACTTGGTAGAGTTCATACATCCGTTTTTTGCGTTGGTCAGTGCCCAGACGAAATGTCCCAGCACACTGAGTGCAAGCAAAATTTTGATGCTAAGCAAAATCGAGAAGCTGTCTTGCCAGAGTACGCCCATACCCTGGAATTGTGTGTATCCCAAATAACCGCCGCTTAGGAACAGTGTACCAACGATGTAAGGCATAATTTGGCGGGCGCGCGCTACCAATCCGGTTTCAATTTCGACCATGGTGCTATGCGAGATGTGGTGACGCATGCCTTCAAGAATGAACACCTCAAAAAAAACGACACCAATAAAGGCGCATGCGCAAAGCAAGTGCGTGATGAGGGCTATAGGATAGAGCATGCGTTCACCTTTGGATGACGATTGATTGGCAATTTTAAGTTGATTGTTATTGTCATAATAAAAATGACCTAGATCAATTGCAATCAAAATGTGATCGTTCACAAAGGAAAACGTTGAGTTTCTTGAGATTTGGGACCATTGTCCCTAGATAATTGTTAGCGGAATTGTTTGGAGAATATGATGGACGGGTTTTCAATCGCGATAATTGTTGGCGCGGTATTGGTTGTGATGGTGCTTGTTGCCGGTGTCAAAACGGTCACCCAAGGGTATAATTACACCATTGAACGTTTTGGGCGTTACACGCGCACATTGCGACCTGGTTTGAGCCTGATTATTCCATTTGTGGATGGTGTTGGTCGCAAGATCAATATGATGGAGCAGGTGTTGGATGTGCCTCACCAAGAGGTGATCACCCGCGACAATGCGACCGTTACCGCGAACGGCGTGACATTTTTTCAAGTGATGGATGCGGCGGCGGCTGCATATGAAGTCAACAACCTTGAACATGCGATTTTGAATCTGACGATGACCAACATCCGTACAGTGATGGGCTCGATGGATTTGGATGAATTGCTGTCGAACCGTGACGAGATTAATCAGCGTTTGCTGCATGTTGTGGACGCTGCCGTTTCTCCATGGGGCGTCAAAATCACGCGGATCGAGATCAAAGACATTGATCCGCCCAAAGATCTGGTTGAGTCTATGGCTCGCCAAATGAAAGCTGAGCGGGAAAAACGCGCGACGATCCTGGAAAGCGAAGGCAAGCGACAAAGCGCGATTTTGGAAGCCGAGGGCGAAAAGCAAGCGCAAGTGTTGGAAGCTGAAGGACGCAAAGAAGCAGCTTTTCGTGATGCTGAAGCGCGTGAACGGGCAGCTGAAGCTGAAGCAAAGGCCACCCAAATGGTTTCTGAAGCGATCGCGCAGGGCGATGTGCAGGCGGTAAATTATTTTGTTGCGAATAATTATATCAAGGCACTTGAAAGTATCGCCAAATCTCCAAATCAGAAGGTTCTAATGATGCCAATAGAGGCGGCAAATGTGATTGGCGCCGTTGGCGGTATCGCTGAAATTGCGCGTGAAGCATTTGGGGGCGATAAGCCCAAACGCCAGACGGGCCGTGTCCCCAACTCGGAGAGCTAGAAGATGGATCTAGTGGCACTGATTATTGAATATGGCGGCTGGTCGTGGGTCATTGGCGGTTTTGTGCTGTTGGCAATTGAACTGGTTGTTCCTGGTGGTATTTTTGTTTGGTTTGGCCTTGCTGCGGTATTGGTGGGTTTGGCCACGCTCACACAAGCATTGAACTGGCAAATGCAGTGGATTTTGTTTGCTGTACTTTCAGTTTCATGCGTTGCGGTTTGGACACTATACTTCAAAGGGCGCAAAGATGTATCGGACCGACCATTTCTAAATGCCAGAAACGAAAAGCTCATCGGGCAAGTTTTTAGCCTTGATGAACCCATCGTTGATGGCATTGGATCGTTAAAGGTTGGTGATAGTTTTTGGCGGGTCACGGGGCCAGAATTGGCCAAAGGCACCAAGGTCAAAGTGACCTCCGTAGAGGCAACCATGCTCCACGTTGAAGCGGTTTAATAAAAGCATTCGTTAGCATTGCAAAAAAAAGGGCGCCACATTCGGCGCCTTTTTTTATGGTTTTAGCTCAATCGGTACCGGTGGGCTTTCTTGCATCACAAGAATTGATATTCTGCGATTTGCCGAAAGGTAGGGATCGTTTGGAAAGAGTGGGTCTGCGTCCCCTTTGCCGACCACGGAAAAAATGCGCTCAGATGGCATGCCAAATTCTTCCATTAGGCGACGCACAACATTCGCTCGATCAGATGATAGTTCCCAAGGCCCATAGGAGGCCGTGTGGTAAGAAGCGCCGGCGGCTGTGTGCCCGGTGACCCTAATTTGGTTTGGCAAGCTTTTTAAAATTGGGGTCATGATAGCGATAGCTTGGCGCGTCACCTCATAGGGATATTTTGATCCTTCAGGGAACATGGTGCGACCTTCTTGGTCCACGATTTGGATGTGCAGTCCTTCTTCCGTTTCCTCAATCAGCAAATTGTCAGCAACAAAGGTAATATCAGGCAGTTCTTGCCAGGCTTGACGCAAGGTTGTTGTGGCCAAAGCGAACTCACGCGGGGTTTCCACGTCGGACTTTTCAATATCGTGGGTATTTGCCTCTGGCCCCTGTTTGGAGCGTTCATTGTGTTTAATCTCGGCAAATTCGGTTTGGTTGGTGCTCTCTTCAGTTGTAACGGATTTCACAAAATCACGTTGCGGGTTGCCATCGCGTTCAATAATACCCGCTTTAGCTTCCGTTTTGATGACACCAAATGCATCCTTCATGGAGCCTGCAACGACCTGCAGTTTTTCATCATCTTGAATGGAAAATGAAATGATCAAAACAAAGAAACACACCAGAATGGACATGAGATCGGCAAATGTGACGAGCCATTCGGGGATGTCACTCCCGCCAGCCGCCTTTTCTTTCTTTTTGCCCATTATCTGGTTCCTCTAGTCATTATATTGTTGGGCCGCTTTAAGCCGCCTCATCCAAACTCTCGCGCATTTTTTCAGGCAAATAGGCGGTCAACATCTCTTTGATGAGTGCCGGGCTTTTGCCGTCGCGGATCGACATAATGCCGTCAATGATCAGGGTTTGGTTGATATCCTCAAGTGCTAGTTTTGCTGTGAGTTTGTCTGAAATCGGCAGACAAACAAGGTTGGCCAAAACCGCGCCATAGAGTGTGGTCAACAAAGCGATCGCCATCGCAGGGCCAATGGCTGCAGGGTCAGACATGTTGGCCAACATTTGCACCAAGCCCACAAGTGTGCCGATCATCCCAAAAGCTGGAGCCGCATCACCCAAGGATTTGAACACGCGTTGGCCCTCTGACAAACGTGTGGTGAATTGATCGCGTTCCAATTCCATTGTTTCGCGAATAAACCCGGCGTCATATCCATCAGCGATATATTGCGCGCCCTTTTTTAGGTTTGCATCGTCAACCTCGACGTTTTCCAGTCCAAGTGGGCCATTTTTGCGTACGATATCGCCCATTTCTGCGATTTGTTCTATCAGCTCCCTCGGGTCGACTTTTTTGTGGGTAAACGCAACTTTGCCGCCGGTTCCGAATGCGGTTACAACGCCAGCGAGTGGGAAACGAATAAGTGTTGCAGCCAGTCCGCCGCCGACCACAATCATCATGGATGGTGGATCGATAAACTGGGTGATCGAACCGCCCATAAAGATGGCGAGGAAAATAAAGCCGGCGCCGGCTAACATGCCCAGAATGGTGGCTAAATCCATGCGACCTTACTCCTTACTGCAGCCCAAAATACGCGGGCGCTAGGTCAATTCAATTGGGTGCAGTGTACATCGTTAAGGCTAATCAGCTGTTAATAACGGGGGTGAGTGATGCTCAATTGCGTTGGCCTGCGCTGCAGTGCAAGTCCTTGAATATCGTCAGTTTTTCTAAAAATCTGCTTGTCGATTTTATCAGTTCGTTAACCATAATATATCAGGATGCGAAAGAAGATTTTCCAATCATGAGCGGCGAAAAACGTGTCAACAAACTCAAATGCCAGCTTGCGGCGATCACTGGCGATTGTTCTGTTTTTTGGCGTCGGTACATTGCCGTCCATCAGCCATGCACAGGCTGTTTTAGGGGATTGGGATCTAACGAGCGCGATCAGTTTGCGCGGTGGATTTGAAAATGCGTCAGGCACCACGTCCCATTTTCTTGTGGCAGCCCCTGAGTTTAGTTTGCAAAGACAAGGCGACGATTTTACCGCTAGCCTAAGCGGCAATATGGTGCTGGATCAAATGGGTGCTGAGCATTTCACGCCAAGATCACTAGGGTTGCAGAGCAACTTTGGCCAGCAGCTGAACCAGCATTCTCAGTTGGGATTTGGTTTGTCCTATAATCTTTCTCAACCTCAATCATCCGATCCTGATCTGCCAACAGGCGTAAAAATTGGTGGGCATGATCAACAACTTGGTCTGAATGGCAGTTACAGCCACCAGTTCAGCAAGACGGGCGTGCAATTGCGTGGGTCTGTTGGTCGATCTCAGACGGCAGCATCACAGTTAAATGATGGTGCGCTGCAATCCAACGCTGAGAATAATGCTTGGACCTATGGGGTCGGTGGGCGCATTTCGCGCGAGCTCACGCCTAAAATCGGGATATTTGTGGATACGCAGCTGAACCGATCGCGCTATGATGCTGGGTCTGTAGCTCTTGCCGCGTCGCGTAACAATTGGTCCTATGAAGCTCAGGTCGGTGCTTCATTGAATTTTGACGAGCGGCTGCGCGGCGATATTTCTTTGGGGCAATTGCGCCAAACATTTGACGATGCGAGTTTGGATGCGGTTCAAACGTTTACTTACAATGCTGCATTGCAATGGCAGGCAACCGATACCTCGCAATTCAGTCTAGATGCGAACACGAGCGTTAGCCCATCAACTGTTGCCGGCGAGCCGATGCGCATTGTGGACACGGGACGCCTTACATTCAATCATCAGATGAATTCGCGTACCCAAATTTCTATGTTTGGTGAAGTTGAACGCCAGCACTATCAATCAAGCGTTGATCAGATACTGACCAGCCGTGCCGGGCTTGGCGTGCAATATCAGGCCAATAAGCAATTGTCTGCTTTTGCCAATTACAGTTTTGCGTTCCGCGAAGAGCCCGCAGCGGTTCTACGCACACATAAGCTTGAAGCGGGTTTGCGTTTTAGTCGCCAATAGAGAAGTTTTTGAGCAATTGGGCCGCAACTGTGCGCAATTCTTGCTTGAATTCGTCAGCAATATCGTCCCGATCCATGGCAAAAATAACATTGGCGGTGAGAAATCCAACTTTAGATCCGCAGTCAAAACTGTGACCATCATATTTGACGCCGGTAAAGTTTTGCTCATTCATCAAAGTCACCATGGCATCCGTGATTTGGATTTCGCCGCCTGCGCCTTTGGACTGTTTGCTCAGGAGATCAAACACCTCGGGCTGCAAAATATAGCGGCCTGAAATAATAAGATTTGAGGGCGCTTGATCAACCGCAGGTTTTTCAACCATCTCAGAGATTGCAAAGCCTTTGTCCGGGCCTTCTCCGCGGCCAACTACGCCGTAAGAGCTGACATCGTTTGGCTCAACCTCTTCAACAGCAATAATATTGCCGCCACGCTCATTGTAGCTTTCCATCATTTGGCTCAAAACGCCCGGTTTTGACCGCATCAACATGTCCGGCAGCAGCAGCGCAAAGGGTTCGTTGCCCACAATGTCGCGCGCGCACCAGACCGCGTGTCCCAAGCCCATTGGTTCCTGCTGGCGGGTGAAGCTTGTTTGGCCTGGTTTTGGCAAACCTTCACCCAACATTTTCAACATGTCGTGTTTTTGACGTTGGTGGAGGGTGATTTCCAGTTCAACTTGCCGGTCAAAATGGTCTTCAATAACGCCCTTATTGCGACCTGTCACAAATACGAAGTGCTCAATTCCGGCTTCACGTGCCTCATCAACCGCATATTGAATCAACGGCTTATCGACAACGGGCAGCATTTCTTTGGGCATGGCTTTGGTCGCAGGCAGAAAGCGTGTGCCAAGGCCGGCGACGGGAAAAACGGCTGTGCGGACTTTTTTGCTCAATGGGTTTTCCTTTGACAGTATTTGTAACACAACTAGTCATTGTGTAATGCAATCGCAACCCTTCAAGTGATAGACGGGAAGTGATTAACAATGTTTGAGGACGTGCAATGAGCATTTTGGTGACAGGCGGTGCTGGCTATATTGGCGGGCATACAGTTTTGCGTTTGGCGGATGCAGGTGAAAAAGTTACTGTATTAGACAATCTGACAACAGGCTTCCAATGGGCCATCGACGACCGCGTTGATTTTGTTGAAGGCAATGCTGGCGATGTTGAAAATGTGACCGCGCTGCTGCAGGAACGTGGCATCAAATCTATCTTGCATTTTGCCGGTTCAATTGTTGTGCCCGAGTCGGTTGAGAACCCGCTGAAGTACTATCAAAACAATACAGCGACGACGCGCAACTTAATTGAGGCCGCTGTGAACGCGGGTGTGAAGAACTTCATTTTTTCCTCTACCGCTGCGGTTTATGGCATGGCCGGTTTGGAACCCGTTGGGGAAGATAATCCGCTTAGCCCACAATCTCCATATGCGCGCTCCAAGCTAATGAGCGAAATGATGTTGGAAGACGTAGCGTTCTCCCATGACATTAAATATGGCGTGTTGCGGTACTTCAACGTTGCTGGGGCGGACCCACAGGGGCGCTCGGGCCAATCAACCCCCTTAGCCACACATTTGATCAAGGTGGCGTGCCAAACAGCTCTTGCGCAACGTGA
>NZ_CAKZPW010000359.1:0-3807 GCF_937139385.1 uncultured Maritalea sp.
AGATTCGCGATCTGGCTTTTTCCAACCCATCGGCTTCACGCGCCATTTTGCGCCTGTTTGATAAATTCCAAGAAGTGCGTTCGGGCAGTTCATCGGGCACAAGTGATAGGCATCAAGAGCCCTCAACCACCGGCTACCATATGGCCACGGAAGCAATTTCAGATTTCATACAAGAAAATGCCAACCATTTCCCGACCCTGGAAGCATCAGCCGAACGGGTGCGTCACGATGTTGACCATGCTTCTGACAATTTTGAAATGGGGTTGAAAACATATTTAGCAAATGTTTTTGGTCTTGAGTGCAAAATGGCATCATTGCCTGCGGGTATCGCCCAAAAGCTCGACGAAGCAACCAACAAACTTTTTATTTCAGATATTCTAAGTCCAGAATCTGCGCTTTTCTCCATGGCGCATCGCGCCGCGCTGCTCACAGCGGAACATGAAATAGAAGCCATCGTGGATCAGTCGAACTTGCCAGAAGGGGATGCCCCGATTTTGGCGAAGAATGTTCTGGCCTCCTACTTCGCTGCCGCTTTGGTCATGCCTTACGCGCCTTTTTTGGCGGCATGCCGAGACTACCGCTATGACGTTGAGCGCCTATCGCGACGCTTCAACGCCAGCTTTGAGCAAGTTTGCCACCGCATGACCACCTTGCAGCGCGCAGGCGCACAAGGCATTCCTTTACATTTGGTGCGCACAGATATTGCGGGCAATATATCAAAACGCTTTTCCTTGTCCGGCATTCATATTCCGCGCCATTCAGGCGCTTGCCCGCGCTGGAACATCTACTCAGCCTTTTTACAGCCCGAAAAAATCAACATTCAAATCTCGCAAATGCCAGACGGCGAATCCTATTTCTGCATCGCAAAGTCCATTGCAAAAGGCGGCTATCGTCACAATGCGCCGCGCCGTCACCTTTCAATTGGTTTGGGGTGTCATATTTCGCATGCAAAAGAGATGATCTACTCCGAAGGGGTTGATTTAAAAAATCTTTCCCAAGTGGTGCCAATTGGTGTTGGCTGCCGTATTTGTCCGCGCCTTGAATGTGGTCAAAGGGCTCACCCGCCCGCAGACCATCGATTCCAAATTGATAGTGCGACAAAACCGGAAAATCTCTATGCTAAAATGAGCTAAGGAGCGCACACTATAAGGACAACGGCATGAAAAACTTGATACGGGCTTGGGCGTCGCTAATGTTGGTGAGCATGGCAATTATTGGCACGGCAAGTGCCAGTAGCGATGATGCATGGGAAGAATTTCGTCAAACTTTGTTGGAAAAATGCAAAAAGGCAGCAAACGCAGGGGAGGATAGTTTGATCGAAATTGACCCGTTTGGTACCCAAAGTTATGGCGTTTCTATAGTTTACACAGCCAAGGGGCGACATGTTTGTGTGATGGACAAGCAGACCCTGCAAGTGGAACTCTCTGAACCATTCTAGTGCTTTAGTGCACCCCCAATTGCATCCATTCTTGTACTGGCATACAATCAGCACATAGCGTTGCGGCCACACATCTGGCACCGGGGTAGTTGTATATGTTTATGTTTGACCTAAAACCGCGAGAGTTGGCACCGGTACATCGTCGCCCAAAACGCTGGTTCGATCAGATTTTCCCAACGACAAATATAAATGCAATCGGCTCCAGCCTTGCAGCGATTGGGCGCAACGAACAAGCGCAGCGCGAGCAAAAAGACCCAGCATCTCTTGCGCGCCTTGGTTCATTGGAAGTGCGCTTGGCCCAAACCGCAAGCGAAGTGCGCCGCGCCCAACGTTTGCGCTACACCGTATTCTATGAGGAAATGTCTGCAAAACCAGATCCGCGCGCTTTCCGCACCAAGCGCGATGCAGACGAATTTGATCCAATTTGCGACCATATTATTGTGGTTGATCATGATGAAACCGAGGGAATTTCAGCGCGGCCCAAAATTGTAGGCACCTATCGTGCCTTGCGCGCCGAAGTCGCCAATGCATGCAATGGATTCTATTCTTCTGCAGAATTTGATTTCAAGTCCATGTTGGCCAAAAATTGGGAAAAGGGATTTTGCGAACTCGGCAGATCCTGTGTTTTGCCACCCTATCGTGATCGGCGGACAATGGAGGCCTTGTGGGCAGGGCTTTGGGCCTATGCGGTGCTTTATGATATTGACGTCTATTTCGGTGTCGCAAGCTTTGAGGGGACCGATCCAGAAGCCCATCTTGAGGCCCTAAGTCTCTTGCATCACACCGCGCATCCACCACAAAGTTGGGCCGTACACGCCCGGTCAGATGTTGGTACGTCCATTGACTATTTAGACATTAATGCCCTCGACCAACGTGAAATTATCAAAGATCTACCACCCTTGATTAAAGGCTATTTGCGGGTTGGCGCCCATGTGGGCGATGGAGCATTTGTTGACCACCAATTCGGCACCACCGACGTGATGATCGTCACCTTGATCGACGATGTACCCGAGCGATACAAACGCCATTTCATTCAAGCCACAGGCCTAGATCGCAAATAGCATTTATACTGATAATCAGACTGAGTTATCATTTTTTCCTTAAGAAATCCCGCAGGCAGCATAACCATGGATCAAAGTCACCTTAGCGAAATCAATCAGTTTGCTTGGGAAGACAGTGCTTATCAGGCCTGGGTAAAAAAATACGGACGCCCCAAAACCGCAGCTGCGCAGATCCGTGCGGATCCACACTTCACGGCGCGGAGAATTTTGCCGTATCTGGGTGATCCTGCCGGTGCGCGAATTGCAAACCCGTTGGGGTCCCACGGACGTGTTGCAACAGCTTTGTCGCTACTTGGCGCGGATGTCAGTGTGTTTGACATTTCCAACTCAAACGCCAAATACGGATTGCAGTTGGCGAGGGCTGCAGGCGTATCGCTGGACTACGTTGTAGGCGATTTTATCGAGAGCGCTGAGTCGCACACCAAACAATATGACGCCACCATAATGGAATTGGGCGTGCTTCACTATTTTGTCTCCCTTGAAGCTTTCGTCGCGGCGCTGAAGCGTATCACCAAGCCTTCAGGTCTCATAATATTAGTAGACTTCCATCCATTGTTAAAAAAAGCGCTCTCCGTAGCAAACGATAAAGTCCATTTGGAAGGTAACTATTTTTCGAACGTAGCTGAAGTGGCGGATACCCCATATGCGCAGATTTTGAGGAGGAGGGTTCCTACCTGTCTTATCAGGCGGTGGAACATGAGTGAGATCATAAACGCCTTTTTAGATTCAGAACTGACGCTTTCCCATTTCGCTGAACATCCAGCTGATGATTGTGCCCAACTACCTGGAACATTCACACTTGTTGCGCAGCGAACCGCCTAGATCGCAAAAACTAGTTAGCACCCGCGCTTTATTGTTGGCACTGTGGACGGGTTGGCCTAGTCTTGACCTTCCGATATGCGGACTGATCTGGCTAAACAAACCATAATGAACGATAAAAACATCCAATACGCCCAACCAAATGATGAAATTCACCAACCCCCTATAAAGGGAGCGGTGCCTGAAGGTGCGTCCGATCTGCAAAATCCTGTCCCAAAAAAAACGGGCGGTGCTCAACCCACGCCAATGATGGCGCAGTTTTTTGAAATTCGTGCGGTGAATCCAGGCTATTTGCTTTTCTATCGAATGGGCGATTTTTATGAGTTGTTCTTTGACGATGCTGAAATTGCATCGCGGGCATTGGGTATTGCGCTGACCAAGCGGGGCAAGCATCTTGATCAAGATATTCCCATGTGCGGTGTGCCCGTGCGCGCGGCCGAGGGCTATCTGTTGACCCTGATCCGCAAGGGGTTCCGGGTCGCGGTTTGC
>NZ_CAKZPW010000360.1:0-6663 GCF_937139385.1 uncultured Maritalea sp.
CTCAATCCCATATTGGGCAGTCCAACCAGTTCTCTCATTTATCCCGGGCAGTTGCACTCGTCTGCCAAATTGGGTTTCAGACAAAATAGCGGTGAAGGAAGTGAGACTGAGGTAAGCATCAAAGCTGCATTCCGGGCACATTCCGAGTTCATAGATAACGATTACCTTGCTGATCAAGTGCTTTTTTCACAAACAACTAGCCGCACACAGGTGCCGGCAAATGTCGAAATTGCAGCAAAATTTCGCTCTGCGCCTATAGCCCGCATCGGTAATGCGACGACGCTTTCTTTAGCCATTGAGACAAAAGTTGGGCATGACATACGGGAAAACAGAGGCCTGATATGCGGAGGTGTATGCCAATCGCTTCCTTTTGTTACGGACACACAGCCAGTCATAACGCATCGCACAACGAGGACGTCAATCCGGCTGGGCCCAAGCCTGTCAACGCGACTTGGTGAGCGAACGACCTTTGATATGAGCGCATTGGTCGGGCCGAGCCTAGCTATTATTGACGACACACACCACTTGCGTACAAACCAAGGCTCGCCACTACAAATTCAATATACTCTGTTTGGACTTGAGATGGGGACGGTGTTTGCATTTGAGCATGAATTTTCTGAATTCTTGAGTGTACAAGTTGGAATTACAGCGAACGCGGCGCATCTGTTTGGGCAAGCCCAGTTCTCACCAAACAATGAGCGATCACCTTTACTCGCCGGCTCCGCAATATTTGAAGAAGCAAGCTTGTTTGCCCGTTTCGGAGGTGAATTTTGATAGGTCCAACAGTGCCAACGCGTAACGACGGCCGGCGGAACACTTTGTGTGGCGGAATGCTGATGCTGAGCGATCAGCAAAACTGCGGTTGGTCTAAGAAATGAATTCAACGATGGCGCCTAGATTTTCGATCGAGGCAACAAACAATTTTGAGCAGAATGCCTCTCCTCCTTTGGCGCTTGAAAAGGGCGGTTTCTTCGTCATCGACTTTGATCATCAAACACCGCTCGCGCTTACACCGGTGCCTGATTGGCTGATCGCTGCAACGTTTACGATGGAATTTGATGCAACTCTAACCAATAGTGAACTTCAGCTGCTCAAGCAGCTTTTGTGCTCGAAGTCGTTGCGCGAGATCAGTGCTGAAGACGGTGTCTCCTACGAAACGCGTCGCAATCAACTAAAAAAAGTCCTTGAGAAGTCGAACCTCAATCGTCAGGTCACTCTGTTGTTGGTCATGTCAAACTTGCTGGTCAAGGCGCTCTTTTTTGAGCATAAAACCTGTTCGCCGTCTTGTACGCATGCTAGAGACTGATGAGATAAACAGATCTGTGATCGTATTTTTTTCGACTGTTTTTGCGATTGAGACGAAGTCGATTGTAGAGTGAGGAATGGGCGTTCCTTACGTCGTAACCTGCACCTCTAAACTTTGAAGCTGGCGATCGGTTTTTCAACTTAATATTCCGCCAATTCACTTCAGCGAAGGTTGAAGAAAGTTATGGCGGAGAGACAGGGATTCGAACCCTGGAGACGGTTACCCGCCTACACGCGTTCCAGGCGTGCGCCTTCGACCACTCGGCCACCTCTCCGCAAGCAAATGCGCACCAAATCAGGTGGCAAACACAGTTGCATTGGCGCGCACTATACTGATCGCGAAACTGATCGCAAGTGTTCACTTATGCGTTGAGTGCTTGAATCGCATTTTTTGCGTGACTAGTATCACCAAACCGAACAAAGAAACCAACTGGATTGTCTTATGCGAATGATTACGCGCCTCATTGGCTCGCTGTTTTTGGCCCTTATGCTGATCATGATTGTCATGGACGGCGCAAAAGTGCTCTCATCTAACGAATTGGTGTTCACGCCATTGGGGCAGATTTGGTTTGAGATCGATCGGGCACTTGACACATTGACCCTCAACACTTTGCAAGCAATCATCCAGCGTTATGTACATCCAATCGTATGGGATCCAATCATTGTCACCATTTTGGGGGCGCCTGCATGGCTGATCTGCGCCATTCTTGGGGTGTTTTTTCTTTTTCTTGGGCGAACGCGTACTCGAGAACGCTATAAGCATATTGACGAACTATAAGGTGACAACAATGGACATTAAAATCGCACAGATGAGCCATTTCGTAAACGGCAACCCTATTTCGGGGCCTTATCCATCGCAAAATCAAACCATATACTTAGCATTGGGCTGCTTTTGGGGAGCCGAACGGTTGTTTTGGCGCCTTAACGGTGTATTTGTGACGGCAGTTGGCTATCAAGGCGGACACAAAGACAATCCCAGCTACCAAGAAGTTTGCACCGGACAAAGCGGGCATGCGGAAGCCGTTCTGGTCAACTATGATCCAAGTATAATTTCCCTTCAGGAAATCTTGATGCACTTTTGGCAAGAACATGATCCAACCCAAGGCAATCGCCAAGGCAACGATGTGGGCAGCCAATATCGGAGTGCTATCTATTTCACTTCGCCTGAACAAGAAAAAGTGGTGCGCGCGAGCTATGAGGCTTATGCCAGCTCACTCAAAGACAGCGGCTATGGTCCAATAACAACCGAGATCAAACCTGCAGAAGAGTTTTATTTTGCCGAGGAGTACCACCAACAATATTTGGCAAAAAACCCCAATGGCTATTGCGGCCTGAAGGGAACTGGGGTCAGTTGCACAATTGGTGGTGCGTAACAATTATGCTCACGCGCGTACAATTTGAAGTTTATTGCTTTTCGCTACCCAAAGTAACCCATGTGGTGCAATGGGGGAATGCCTCTGTCTTCAAAATTGGTGGCAAGATATTTGCGATCTACAGCCGCTGGGATGATGCGGATCAGGATATCATCAGTTTCAAATGCTCGGATCAGTCTTTTGCCATTTTGCCGACGCAAGAAGGCATTAGACCGGCTAAATATCTTGCGCGGGCAAAGTGGGTGCAGATTTCGCACAAAGCCAATTGGGATGAAGAGACCTGCCAAGCCTATATCAAACAAGCCTATGACATTATTACCGCCAAATTGACAAAGAAGACGCGCGAAGAACTCGAAATCTAGTCAACTTTGCTGCACCAGTTGCCAAGCGCAATTGATTTTGTCTAAATGGCTCAACAACAACGGAGTTTATCGTGCGCTATTTGGTTTTAACGGCCTCGTTCTTGCTTTTGGCAGTTTTGGCGGGTTGCGCGACGTTGAGCAAATCGCAGTGCCAAACAGGCGATTGGCAATCTGTGGGTGAGGCCGATGGTCGGGCGGGACATTCAACGGCACGCTTTAGCGAGCACAATGAAGCTTGTTCAAAGCATGGAATAAGCGTTGATCGCAGCCTATATAACAAAGGCCATGCCGCCGGGCTCAAATTCTATTGCACCCCAAACAATGCAGCGAAAGTGGGTTTGGCCGGTCGCTCCTATAATGGCGTGTGCACTGGGGAAATGGGCATCAGTTTTTTGCGTATTTATCGCGAGGCCAACGACGTCCACTCAATAGACAAAGACATAGAGTCATTGCAAAATCAAATTGAAACCCTAACCGAAAAGCTGGCTCAACCGGATATCACCCAAGCAGACCGCGACGATATTGTGTCAGATATCCGCTTCTTGAATTACGACGTATCGCGAAAAATGCGCGATCGGGCAAGAGAGGATGCTGAGCTGCGCCAAGTTTTGCTGGAAGAGCAAAATAGACTCTCCCGCCTTTAAACCAAAAAGGCGGCCATTGGCCGCCTTAATGATCAGTAGTTTGCGTTAGCTGAATTCTTATGACGTCGGTTGTTTCACAATCCGCAAATATGGCTTCATTTCATTCCAGCCTTCTGGGAACTTCTTAGCTGCATCTTCATTTGAAAGAGCTGGTACGATGATTACATCGTCACCGTCTTTCCAATTCACTGGCGTTGCCACTTGGTGTTTAGCAGTCAGCTGCAATGAATCGATAACGCGCAGCACTTCATCAAAGTTCCGGCCCGTTGAGGCTGGGTACTCGATCTTAAGTTTGATTTTTTTGTCTGGCCCGACAACAAAAACGGACCGCACGGTCAAGGTGTTGTCAGCAGACGGGTGGATCATCGAGTAAAGTGTTGCCACTTTTCGTTCTGGGTCAGCAATCAGCGGGAAGTTGAGCGCTGTGCCTTGTGTTTCTTCAATGTCGCCTACCCAGGCCTTGTGATCTTCAATTGGATCAACAGAAAGGCCGAGCACTTTGACCCCACGCTTATCGAACTCAGGCTTTAGTTTGGAGGTGTAACCCAACTCAGTGGTGCACACTGGCGTAAAGTTTTTCGGGTGCGAGAACAAAACTGCCCAGCTACCCTCAATATAGTCATGAAAATTGATGTGGCCTTCAGTGGTATCTGCTTCAAAATTGGGGGCTTCGTCGCCAATTAGCAATCCCATGATATTATTCCTTTGTGAGATTTTGTATTACATTCAATATGGGGTGTCGTAACCCAAAAGAGAATGCCCAAAGAGGAAAACTTTTTGCCAATAGTGCGAATGCAACGAAAGGTTATGCTCCGAATTTTGTGTGGAGAGAAATTTCAGGAAAGCAAGTGCAGCAGATCACGCAGAATGTATTCTTCGTGCAGCAAAAACACGAATGGTGGCGTGATCGAAAACACCAGCGCGATTTGCCAGCGCACAGACGCAAAGCGGGCAATTGCGTATGCCAAAAGCATCGCAGCCGCCATGAACAATAGTTCTGCATTGTGAACGGTCAAAAACCTAAGCAGTTCTTGCATTTTACATAACCCAATCTGCCCCCAATTGTTTCAGGCAACAGGGTACGCGCTTAGGTTTGTTTTGGCGTGAAACGGCTGGATTGCCTTTTATTCAAAGGCAATCCAGCAAACTCGCTTTAGTGCCCGGCATCCAGACGACCGGTTTGCAGGTCATAATCTGTAGCAACAGCATATTCTGGATCATCTTCTGCTGGCTCAACCAATTGCCCAGCTTTCTTAAGCAGATTTTTGCAATCGTTTGAAAGATGGCGCAATTTTAGCTTGGTGCCATTGGCTTCATATTTTGCGGCCAAAGCTTCAATAGCCTGCAACCCAGAGTGATCGACCACGCGTGACCCTGCAAAATCGATAATCACTGTTTCTGGGTCTTCTTTGGGATCGAACAAGAGAGAAAAACTCTCAATGGAACCAAAGAACAATGGGCCTTCAAGTTTGTAGATTTTTTCTTTATCGCCTTCGTGATACCCGGGTGTCGTGGCGTGCATACGCGTTGATGCGTTCCACGCGTAAACCAGCGCGGCTACGATTACACCGACCACCACAGCAGTGGCCAAATCTGTTGCGACAGTGACCACAGTCACAAGCACAATCACAAATGCATCTGCACGCGGAATGCGCATCATGATTTGAATGGAGCGCCAAGCAAATGTGCCGATCACCACCATAAACATTACGCCGACGAGTGCAGCCAATGGAATTTGCTCAATTAGGCTTGAGGCAAAAAGGATAAAGGCAAGCAAGAACAGCGCGGCTGAAATGCCTGACCAGCGCGTGCGACCACCAGATTTCACATTGATCATAGACTGCCCGATCATGGCACAGCCGCCCATGCCACCAAAGAAACCTGTGATAAGATTGGCCAAACCCTGGGCAATGCTTTCCTTGGACGCACCACCCTTTGTTTCGGTAATTTCTGCCACAAGGTTTAAAGTGAGCAAAGATTCAATCAGACCGATCGCTGCAAGAATAACAGCGTATGGCAAAATGATCTGCAATGTTTCAAAATTCAAAGGCACCATTGGGATATGGAACTGGGGCAAGCCCCCTTTAATGGATGCCAAATCGCCAACGCGGGGGACATCCAAGTTTAGAAAGATCACCGCCAGCGATACAACGCCAATTGCGAGCAAGGGTGCTGGGATAAACTTAATATATTTGCCGCCCCAGTGGATGATCATCATCGTGACAACGGTCAGGAATAGCATGAGATATAAGGGCATCCCTGTCATCCATTCACCGCCCGCAACACCATGTCCCCCGCCGGTCGCTGAACCAGGCACTTGGAACTGACTCAATTGAGCGAGAAAAATCACGATAGCTAGGCCGTTCACAAACCCCAGCATAACAGGATGGGGGACCATGCGGATGAATTTGCCCAGCTTGAATATCCCGGCAGCGATTTGGATGATGCCCATCAGGACAACCGTGGCGAACAGGTATTGCACGCCGTGATCCGCCACCAGAGCGACCATAACAACGGCAAGCGCACCCGTTGCGCCGGAAATCATGCCCGGCCGCCCGCCAAATGCGGCAGTGATGAGCCCGACAATAAACGCAGCATAAAGCCCGACCAAGGGATCAACACCGGCGACAAAGGCAAAGGCCACAGCTTCTGGCACCAACGCCAGAGCAACGGTAAGACCCGACAAA
This sequence comes from uncultured Maritalea sp., assembly GCF_937139385.1. Lineage (NCBI taxonomy): Bacteria > Pseudomonadati > Pseudomonadota > Alphaproteobacteria > Hyphomicrobiales > Devosiaceae > Maritalea > uncultured Maritalea sp. Next base: position 6,372 of record NZ_CAKZPW010000360.1, read on the forward strand.
ATGTCGGTCCGCATTTGGTTCAGGTTCCATTCGCGCGTGTGCGAGAAATAAGAATTGTGCCGCAGATGTTGGGCAAAATCAGAAATAGGCGTGCGTTTGGTCACTATGCTCATCCATCTGTCTGTGTTGTGCGGTGCCATAGGGCGTTTAGGGGCCAGATGGAAGGGTGGTTTTGGTTTTGCCCTTTGTAGGATCACACAAAACGGCAAATATTTCGTAAACAGGCTGGAATGGTGGCTGGGGCTGGGTCAGGGTGGCCGAAATGTGGAGCGGAGGTTTGGTGCATGAAACT
>NZ_CAKZPW010000361.1:0-1638 GCF_937139385.1 uncultured Maritalea sp.
AACGATTGGAAGCTTGATCTTCGATGCCGTAAGCACCGGTGCCACCATAGTTTGCCAACACCTGATCAACTCGGTCCAATACTTGAGGCAATTTTGCGTCGCGTGTGAGCGAAAACAGTGCTTCAGAGAAAGCGCCTCTAAGATCAAATGCTGCGCCCAAACTGGTTTCGCTCATCCAAAGGACGGCAAACCGCTTATCGTCAGGAGCAAGTTCCCCCGGCGCCATGGAGATCAAAAACTCTGGGGATTGGGCCAGTCCGGCAATCTCTAATTTCCTTCGAGCACCATTGATGGTTGCTGAAATCGTGTCGCCGGGCGAAATGCCATGCGCATTTGCGAACGAGCGCAGCAGAATGGCCTGATTTTCCCTGCCGGGATCCAACTGATTTCCCTCGGCCAAATAGATGTCATTTAGGCGTGGCACGCCATGGTCAGGCAATGACAGGACCGCCGCACTTATGGGCACATCTTCTTGTGGCAAATCGATCAGTCCGCCGCCTCGCATACGACCCATCACACTATCGACACCGGGGATGGCGGCAAGGTTGTTGAGAAGGTATTTGGGTGCCCTCACCGCAGGTGCATAGGCTTGGGCAAGGCGATAACGATCATAATAGGTGTCTTTTGTCTGACTAAGCGAATGAAACAAGCCATCCATCATTACCAGCACCACAACGCCAACAGCGATCACCAACCCAATGGCTATCGCCTGCATTTTCATGCGACCAAGGTCTCTGAGCAGTTTTTTGTCGAGAGCTGAAAGCATTCCTACCACTCGATCTCATCGGCGGTGAGCTTGGTTGTGTTTTCAATAACTTCACGAACGCCGCCATCGGCAAAATGGATGACCCTATCTGCCATAGCCGCTGTTGCCGCGGCATGGGTCACAATCATCACGGTGGTGCCAAGTTCTTGATTGACGGTTTGCAAAACATTTAGAACTGATCGCCCAGTTTTGCTGTCCAGCGCGCCAGTGGGTTCATCGCAAAACATCACCGTTGGTTGCTTGGCCACCGCACGGGCGATCGCAACTCGCTGTTGTTCACCACCTGAAAGTTGAGCGGGAAAGTGGTTGATCCGTTCGGTCAAGCCGACCAAAGACAGCGCATGTTCTGCGTCCATCGGGTCATCTGCAATTTCTGTGACCAGTTCAACGTTTTCTTTGGCGGTCAGGCTGGGCATTAAATTGTAGAACTGAAATACAAATCCAACATGTTCACGTCGGTAAAGTGTGAGCGCACGCTCACCCATTGTGGTTAGTTCACGGTCAAAAAAGTGAGCGGTACCATTGGTGGCATCATCCAGCCCACCCAATATGTTAAGCAGAGTGGATTTGCCACTGCCTGATGGCCCCAAAAGCACCACCATTTCGCCGGTCGGAATGGCAATATCAACCCCACGCAATGCATGCACGGCAGCAGCGCCTTCGCCATAAGTCTTTGTGAGACCTTGGGTGCGAAAAGCTGTATCGCCGTTCAATTTATGCATATTCATCCCCATCCGATTGCATTGTGCCAGATTAGGGGAGAAGTATCGCTGCACAATTGATGGAAATCAAATATCGGACTTCCTTTTGTGCGCAATCCGTTATGTATGAACCCAAAAAAGCCGAGCAGGTTGGAGGAACCCGCTCGGCCA
>NZ_CAKZPW010000362.1:0-9072 GCF_937139385.1 uncultured Maritalea sp.
TGGCGCTATTGAAAACGGTTTGCCGCTTCACCACCAAGAAATGTTGGCACAACATCCCTACATGCCAGACCCACACGAAGTGCGCGAAGGCAAACTGGAAGCGGAAATGTTGCTCAACAAGTCTGGATTTGGACACCTGATCGAAAAAACGGGCGCATGATTGGCGATTTCGTCTATGCACCACCAACAGATCCCTTTCTCGACGTCATCCACCAAGACGATGAAATTCTGGTCCTCAACAAACCTTCTGGCTTACTGACGGTCCCCGGAAAAGCCGCAGAACATGCAGATTGTTTGGAGGCACGCGCCCAAAGCAAGTTCCCGACATCCCGCATTGTCCACCGTCTGGACATGGACACATCTGGCGTCGTGATTATGGCCATGAACCCAGAAGCACACCGCCATTTGGGGTTGCAATTCGAACGCCGCCACACGGCAAAATCCTATGTCGCAGACGTATTTGGCAAGGTAGAAGGCGACGACGGCACGGTTGACCTGCCCCTACGGTGTGACTGGCCAAATAGACCCAAACAAATGGTCGATCACGAACAGGGCCGCAACGCGCAAACCAATTGGTCCGTTTTAGAACGAAATGAAAATTGGACAAGAATGGAATTAACGCCAATCACCGGACGCTCCCACCAGTTGCGTGTGCACATGCTGGCCCTCGGCCACCCCATTTTGGGTGATCGCTTTTACGCTTCGGGCGAAGCGCTTGATGCTGCGGACCGTTTACGATTGCACGCCCTATCGCTCACCGTTCATCATCCAAGAGGCGGGGAGCGCGTGACATTTGAGGCAGAATTGCCGTTCTAGGCTTTCGCATTCGCCCGAGCGGCATCAATCTTTCGATGGGTTAATCGATAGAACAAGACCACCAATCCACCCAACATCAAAGCCCCAGCCAACAGATGTGGAATACGCAATGCCCACTCGCGCCCAATACTTAACTGGGCAACGCTGACCAAGACGCCGCCAACAAAAGTGCCTACGGGCATCATGCCCCAGCCGAAAAACCGATAAACGCTATTCACACGCCCCATCAGCCTGTCCGGAATTATGGTCTGGCGCAGCGTGACGGTGATCACATTCCACACGATGCCTGCAGCTGAGCCAAGGAAAAGGGTGAACCAAGCAATGATTGGATGGCTAGTGAGGCCAAATATGATCGACTCTGTTGCAAACAACAACAAAGACACGCGCAACAAAGTTGCCGATCTAAAGTTTTTAGCAAGGTGGGGCGCAGCGAACCCACCAATAACGCCGCCAAATGCAGCCCCGGTGAGCAGCAGGCCAAACCCAGCTGCGTCCAAGCCAAGGATTTCTTGCGCAAACAAAACTTGTGTTGCCAACGACATCATGTAAGCGCCATTGGTCAAACCAAGCAAGAGTGCCAGGTCGCGCAATAGTGTATGCCCGAACAGCCATCCCAATCCCTCTTTCAGATCGACAACCCAATGAACCGGCACATAATCATCCGCCTTTGTGGTGCGGTATTGCCCCGCAATCAAAAACACCAACAATGCCGCAAGAAACAAAACACCGGCATTTACAGCAAACGCTAACCCCAACGATAGAGCAATGAGGAAGCCGGCCAGCGGTGGGCCGCATAGTGAGTTCATCACCAACTCAACGGTTGCCAATTTGCTGTTTGCGTTCTCCAATTGCACCGACGGCACAACCGAAGGCAGAATGGTTTGAGCTGCATTGTCGCGCAAAACTTCCGCAATCCCGAGCAATAGTGCGCATGCATAAAGCACGCCCAGTGCGGCGATTGAATGCTCAGCAGCAACCAAATCTGCACCGACCTCATTCACAGACGCTAAAACAACACCGCATACCAACAGGGTTAAGGCAGCACGGGCGATATCTGTCATAAAAATCAAACGTCGACGATCAACCCGATCGATAATGACGCCTGCGGGTAAGGAAAATAGTAGCCATGGCGCACGCCCAAATAGGGGCACCAGTGCAATCAGAAATGGGTCACGGGTCAGCAGTGAGGCAAACCATGGAAACGCGATGAGTGCGATCCCGTCTCCTAAATTCGATGCGGCGCTGGCGAGAAAAAGTTTAAAGAAATTTGAATTGATCATATAGCGCTTACTATTCACAAAACGCTATTGCTGGCAATTGGGCAAACGCTTATGCTGCGGCCTTTTCGCCCAACTGTGTCACAAAACCATCAATCTCCTTGACTGATTTTAGGGTTATGAAATCGCCTTCAAAGGCTTCCATGATTTTAAGCATCTTTGGGCGAGAACGCCGATTGTAGTTCAACACATAACCCAAAAATTCGGGATCAAGTTGCTCTACACACCCCGGTGCAACATCTTCACGCGCCGTGCCAAATGCGGTGATGAAACGCTTGATAACGCGGTAAAAGCAAAACCATGTTGGAAAATCTAAGAAGATGACAGTATCCGCACGCTTGATCCGAGTGGCCAGTGTGTTGGAGTAATTGCCATCCATGACCCAACTCTCTTTCGCAATCAAATCTGCAACGATATTGGTCCACTCTTCGCCCTCCTTCACCACCCATCCGGGGTGAAAAAAGTGCTGATCCATATGAACAACCGGCAAGCCAAGAAGTTTGCCCAAACGTCGGCCCAAAGTTGATTTTCCGGATCCAGAACACCCAACAATTAAGACACGTTTCATTTGCGCTTCCCCAATATCAACAAAGTAAGGACGCGCGGTATACTTGGTTTAATTGTTTTGGGCAAGTAGGGTATTGGAGCGCAACTGCAATCGCTGATCTGGCACCAGGGCAACAACTTTATAGCCACGAGATTTCAGCTCGGCCAAGAAATCTGGCAGCATATCGACAGTACGCTGATGGATATCGTGGAACAATACGATACCTTTACCTTGTTGATCCAGCCGAGCCAGTGTGCGCTGCAAGACCTCAGCGGAGCTCGCTTTGTAATAATCTTTGCTGTCTATTTGCACATCCATGATCACAAGACCCGCATTGTTGACAGCACGGCGCAGCTTTTGATTTTGCGCCAAATAGGGAAACCTAAAGAATGGTGCTGGTGCCTTGTTGATCGGTGACAGAGCAGCAACCAAGGGCTGCCGCCCGCGCTCAATCTCTGCCAATGCCGCAACCAAATTGACTTTGGTGAGGTCGCCATGCGTGTGCGTGTGCAAACCCACCGTGTGACCTCTTTTGGCCACTTCGCGGACCAAGCCAGGGTGTTTTTGCGCCGCCTGCCCCAGCATTAAGAACGTCGCTTTGGCATTATACTGATCCAGGATATCAAGAATTATGTCGGTTTTGCCCGGTCTAGGTCCATCGTCAAACGTTATCACCACTTCGCCAGCGGCCAGCTTCACGTCGGCTTGCGTCTCTATGGTTAGATCGCGGCCAGTTAAACCACGGCGCAAACTAAAGTTCAAACCAGCATCATTGTTTATCGATGCGGTTCTAATCTTTGTATCAATTTCAGGATTGGCGGTTTGAACAGCCAGCGGGCTAGTGACTTTATTTTGTGCGGCATAAGCCAGCTGTTGTGATGTTGGGGTTGCTGACTGATCTAGTCTTTGTGGCGGCTTTGCACAACCCGTTAGCCACGCACACAGACAGACAGACGCCAACACAACCCTTACGCACAACATGTACAAAACCTACAACTATGAAACTATAGGTTTTTTACATCGGTTATGGTTAATTATTTACTTCCAACAACTTAGCAAGCAATATGTTCATCTTTGATTAAGAATTCCACACCTTCAAGTATATTGATAAGTCGTTCATAGTCACGTCGGCTAATCACCAACATCTCTTCCCCGGATGGGGCATAAACAGATTGGGTCTCCACGCGCGAAAGCGCGGTGAGCAAAATTTGGTTCTTCATTTAGATGGCCTCTGTCGCCTAGCAATAACATTTTTTCGCCGATTGTTTTCGGCACGCAATACTTAGCGGTGGTGTTAACCACAGTTTTGCAACCAATACCACCCACAATTTACGTAAGCGTCAGTCTGTTTACTTTAACTAAACAATGTACCGATTGGTACGGCAACTCGTTTTATGGACTTGAAGAATTTAAACAGCGCAAATATCATGTTCACCACTGCCGACTCCGGCAATTTCTTTCCCCATTGCGAGGCATTTATGGCTGAACAGCAAAAGCGCGCCAATCAACACGTCACCACACGGATGGTTCAGGCCAACGGCACGATCGACCCCCAAACTGGCGGGGTTGTGCCACCAATCCAGTCTTCAACCACTTTTGCGCGCAATTCTGACTATTCGCAAATCAGCCCTAATCACCTCTATGCGCGAGACGATGACGATTTGGTGCGCTTGGGCGAAGACATATTGGCCAAAGCAGAAAATGCTGACGCAGGCCTCCTTTTCCCTTCAGGCATGGCAGCGATCGCAGCTGTGATGCGTACAGTGCCAAACAATGGCACCATCATCTTGCAGTCTCAAATCTATTGGGGCACCACCAAATGGGTGCGCGATTTCTGCGCCCGTCGTGAAATCAACCTGCACGAAATCGAATGCAGCGATATGGACGTTTTGGCCAAGACAATTGGCACTGCAAAGCCTGATCTTGTATTTGTGGAAACACCATCAAACCCATGGTTGCGTGTGACAGACATTGCACAAGCTGCAGCGCTTAGCCACGAGGTGGGCGCGAAACTGGTTGTTGATTCAACCGCCGCGAGCCCGGTTTTAAGCAACCCACTTGCTTTTGGCGCAGACATCGTGATGCATTCGGCGACCAAATCGATCAACGGCCATTCAGATGTTCTGGCAGGCTTTTTGGCCACAAGCGACGCACAAAGCGAGATTTGGCAAGCCATCGCTATGGACCGTCATGATGCAGGCGCGGTGTTGGGTAGCTTTGAAGCCTGGCTATTGATCCGGGGCATGCGCACCCTTCCCTTGCGTATGGAACGTATGTGCGAAAACACGATGGCCGTAGCAACCTTCTTGCAAAACCATCCAAAGGTTGAAGCGGTCCTTTACCCTGGCCTTACTTCACACGAGAAACACGAGCTTGCCACAAAGCAAATGCCAAATGGTTATGGCTCACTATTGAGCTTTCAAGTGAAAGGCGACGCCAAAACTGCGCTTGCAGTCTGTGCGAAATTGGAAACGTTTAAACGGGCGACTTCGCTCGGCGGCGTTGAAAGCTTAGTCGAACATCGCCATTCGATTGAAGGGGATGCAACAGGTGTGCCTGAAAACCTAATCCGGCTATCCGTCGGCATCGAGCACATCCAAGACCTCATCGGCGACCTCAATGAGGCCCTTTCCTAAGTCGGAGGCAAACCAATTTCGGTTGGACGACGCCCGGTCAGGCGCTTAAAAGCCTTAGAAAAATGCGCCTGATCAAAATACCCCAGCGCGTGGGACAATTCAGTCAGCGAAATATGGCTTGAATTGTTCAGCGCCTCGATCGCTTCGATCATCCGATAGCGCTCGATCACCCATTTGGGGCCAATGCCCACATATTCTGCAAATAGCCTTTGCAATGCGCGGGGGGACACATGGAAATGCTGGGCAACAACCGCCACTTCAAATATCTCGCGGTTCACCTCGATAAACTCAACCACCTCTTGCGCAAGTTTGGCCTTCGCGTCCTCTTTGATTTCGCAGTTAAGCAGCATAAGTTCAATCGTCGGCGCGAAATCTGCACAATGTTTGGCCGCGCAAAAGCCGCGTAAAAGTTCATGATCATCAACATCAAAATATGAAGAAACTGGCACACAGTGATCGGTCAAATTGCGCATATCATGCGCCGCAAACCGACGAAACTGTCCGGGATGGAACTTAACCCCAAAAACACGTCCCTTACCCTGTAGGTGATAAGTAAAAGCACCGCTCGTTAGGCCAAACACGCCCGACTGATACTGGGGATCTAACACTAAATGTTGACTGGCATGGGGCAGGTTTTCTTGCGCATAGGCGCGGCCCTTGGGCAAATCCCACTCAATGATCCAATAATTGGCAACAACCCGCTCAAGCGCTGCACTTGGTGTCACCAAAGTCAGATCAAAGTGTTGCAAGCTTACGTGTTTTTCAATCAAGCCCTTGGGCTGATTAGGTTTTGCACGACCCATTTTATAGCCGTTCCCTGTCGCATTATTACAAGTCCTTCGCCCCTTGTCTGTGCAAGTTAGAGCAAAAAGGAGAATATATGCGCATTTTAGCAGGTGAATTCACAATCGCCAAATGGGAAGAAAAAAGCTTCCTAGAGGTAAGCGATCCAGCAAAAGCAAATGAAGCCGATATTGTTTACAATGTTAGCGGAGATCTAAAAGGACAATTGTCAGGCAAATATCTGCTGATTTACCAGAACGAGCAAACTGCATCCTATTGTGGCGCTTTACAATTCACCGGCACAATTGGTGCATTGGAAGGTACATTTTTTCTGCAAGAAATTGGCACATTTGCCAACGATATTGCGCGAACAGCTTGGACAATAATTAAAGGTTCAGGGCAAGGAGATTTTGCGAAAATCGTAGGTGCCGGCAGCTATGCTGCAACGGACGGGACGGTGAACTTTTCGCTAGAAGTTGAAGGCATTTAACGCTTCGGGCTTTTTCGCACATGGCGTCTAGCGACCAAAAGGCAAGCACAAACAATCATTGCCGCGCCAACCCACAAAGTTGGGTGCGGCACTTCGGTAAAGAACAAAAAACCATATAGTGCCGCCCAAATCAGCGCTGTATTGTCGACCATGGCAAACATTGATGCGGGCACGTGTTTGAGTGCTGTGACAAAAAGCATAAAACCAACTGCACCAAGCAAACCAAGCGCGGCCACTTGCCAAATCTGATCCCCCACCGGGACAACAAAATTGCCCATCAAAAACGGCAGACAAAACATAGCAATTAGACCGGCCTGAACGAAAGTGATGACCTGTGCACTGGACTGAGAGGTTTGGTTTTTCAGAATAATAATACTGATGGCGTAGGTGATCGGGCTGATGATTGCGGCGGCCCACGCTAAAACGCTCCCGCCTTCACTGATCGGGGTTTGATTGCCACCGAACGTAACAATCATGGCGCCTGCAAACCCCAACAAGGATGCAACGACCAACGTTTTGTTCAATTCTTCCTTCAAAATCACAACGCCAAGCACCGCCACCATAATCGGCGCAGTAAGCGAAATGGCGGTCACCAAACTCAGCGGCAACTCACCAAGTGCATAAAAGAAGGCGAATGCCGTCATCCCGATCATCAACGAACGCAAAACATGGGTCTTCAACCGGCTAGGATGGGGCAATGATGCTCCGGTGACGAGCACCAAAATGCCGAGTAAGACGGCTGCCCCGATCTGCCGAAAGAACAAAATCTCAATGGTCGGCAAACCGCCCGACAAGCTTTTCACCAACGCATCCATCAAGGCCAAAACAGCGACGCCGCCTGTAGCCAGAAAAAGCGCCTGCGCGGCACCCAAGTTGCGCATAGAACCACCAAGTTTGAATGCTGATGTCGCAGAACACGACATGCCAAGATCGTTCAAAGCTATCTCATATCATTGCAGCGAAGCAAGATGCATTGAGAGATCGAAGATTTATTCTTCGGGTGCAGTACCGGCTTTACGTTGTAAAACATCGGCTTTGTTTTCTGTGCGGCGATCATCCCCAGCCATGAATTCTTTAATTGACCGACGCCGGTCAGGCCCAACATAACCCGATGGCACTGAAATGCATGCACGCGGATTATCAATGGTCTTCTCAATGCGTTGCCTTACAGCCTTTTCAGCAACTGGCTTCACCAGCACCTCATCCACCCCGGCCTTGATGGCCCGCATTATGGTTTTGGGCATACCATTGTCCGAAATCAGAATGACTGGCACGAAGCGCGACACAACCGCCTTGTCCATTCGCAACTTGGCGACGAATTCGAGCGGGTTTTGAGTGCTCAAACTGTCATCGAGCACCAAAACATCCACCGACTTGGTCTGCATGTGTGTCATCGCCTCTTTCGGCTTTGTAAAGAGCGTCACCTTGCTAATACCCATTGCGCGCAACGCGCTACGCACACAATCAATGATCAACCGCTGTTCAGCGACAATAACCACCTGTCGAGTATGGTACTTGGACATGCGAACCTCAAAAAATGGGCCAACCTGAATAAAGGATAAGCCCTGACCTTAAATATTTCGAGTAGATTGCCCCTGCACGCGACGTGAACGGAGCGTCTCATTTTCTAAAACTCAGTGAATCAGCATTTTAGCTGTTTTCTATTTCTTCTTTGAGCAGTTCAATTTCAAGCCACTGCTCTTCTTTTTCGTCCAACTTTCCCTGTATTTGAGACAATTGGTCGCTCAACTTTTGAAACTTCTCAGCATTTTGGGCATATAGGTTTGGATCGGCCAACTCAGCCTGCAATTTAACAATTTCAGCTTCAAGTTGTTCTATTTCGCCAGGCAGCGTATCAAGCGCATGCTTGTGTTTAAACGAGAGTTTTTTCACACTCGGCTTTGCAGCTGATGTTGTTTTTGGGGCCTTCGGCTTGACCGTTTTTACCCCACCTTTAGGTTTGGTTACGCCATAACCACGCATCCGCACCATATCCGAATAGCCGCCCGGATATTCGGTCCAAACCCCATCACCGTCTGCAATAATGGTAGAAGTTACAACACGATCCAAGAACTCACGGTCGTGGCTAACCACCAGCACCGTACCGTCATAGTCAGCAATCATTTCTTGCAACAAATCAAGCGTTTCAAGATCAAGATCGTTGGTCGGCTCATCCAAAATCAAAAAGTTTGAAGGCAAAGACATCGAACGCGCAATCATCACCCGCGCACGTTCCCCCCCAGAGAGTTTTCCAACAGCTGTGTTGGCCTGCTCAGGCAGAAACAAAAAATCCTTCATATAACCAACCACATGGCGGGCTTGCCCGTTGATGACTACATTATCGCCACCACCACCTGTCAGCGCATCCTTAAGCGTGGTCATTGGGTCCAATTGCGCGCGTTTTTGGTCCAGCGTTGCAACTTCAAGCTTTGTCCCAAGCTTTACTTTGCCGCTGTCTGGTGCCAGTTCGCCAATGATCATTTTGATCAGCGTGGTTTTGCCAGCGCCGTTTGGTCCAACAAT
>NZ_CAKZPW010000363.1:0-7351 GCF_937139385.1 uncultured Maritalea sp.
CCAAAAACACTCTCCACGACCACAATGCCGCTCATGAAAAAGCCGATATCAATGCCGATCATTGCAATGATGGGCAAAAGGGCATTGGGTAGCGCATGGCGAAAGATCACCCGCACGCTTGGCATGCCTTTGGCTTTGGCTGTGCGGATATAGTCTTGGGTGAGCACATCAATAAGCGACGAGCGCATCATTCTTGAGTACCAGCCCGCGCCCAAAACGCCCAGGGTGAGCGAGGGTAAAACAAGGTGGGCGAAGGTGCCGTAGCCGCCAATTGGGAACCATTGCAATTGCACTGCAAATACATAGAGCAGCAGAATGCCGACCACAAATTGGGGCGCTGAAACGCCGATAAAGGAGAGCACCATCAAGACTTTGTCGAGCCAGCTATCGCGTTTGATTGCCGCAACTGCACCAATCAGAACGCCGAAAACAAGTTCGGTAAAGATGGCCGACACCATCAGCAAAAGGCTGGCGGGCAGCCGTGCTGCAATCAGCTCGCCGACTTCAGATTTCTGCAAATAGGAGCGCCCAAAGTCCCCTTGCAACAAGCTGGTGAGATATCGCCAATATTGTTCATAAAACGGAAGGTTGAGGCCCAGTTGAACCCTAATGTTCTCAACTGTTTGCGCGGTCGCGCTGCGTCCGGCAATTTGACGTGCCGGATCTGCGGGTACCAAATAGAGCAGGGTAAAAGTGATAAAGCTTACGCCCAACAAGATAAGCGCCGCTTGCAAAACACGTCTGAACAGATAAGCGTACATCAGCTTTTGCCCTTCAAAGTTGGGTCCAAAATGTCCCGCAGGGCGTCTCCGATAAGATTAAAGCCAAGGGCGAGCAAAACGATTGCGCCGCCGGGAACAAACACCAACCAAGGCGCGGATGTGAAATAGGTTTGGTTTTCAAAAATGATGTTGCCCCAACTTGGAATGGGTGGCTGAACGCCAATGCCCAGATAGCTTAGAGTGGCTTCAAGCAGCACGGTTGTTGCTATCCCCAATGTGGACCACACTAACAATGTGGGCACCATATGGGGCAGTATGTGTTGGAACAAAATTCGGGGTGAACTGGCGCCGATTGAGCGTTCTGCGACAATGAAATCGCGCTCGGAAAGTGAAACGGTTTGGGCAAAAATCACCCGAGCCACTTGCACCCAATTCACCATCGCAATGACCAGCGCAACGATCCACAGGCTTGGTTTGAAAATGGCCGCTAAAACAATGGCCAACAAAAGCGCGGGAATCGCCATCATCAGGTCTGTAAACCGCATAAGAATGGTGCCGATCCACCCTCTGAAAAAACCAGCAACGATGCCAACGAAAGCCCCCAGTGAAACTGCAACGCCATTGGCGACAATGCCGATAATTAAAGAGGTCTGTGCGCCATAGACCAGGCGCGAAAACAGGTCTCGTCCCAGCAAATCAGTGCCAAGCCAAAATTGCGCGTTTGGCGGCAAGGGAGCGCCTTCAATGGTCAATCCGTCGAACATTTGCGCTTCGGGCGCGAAGGGGGTGAGCCAAGGTGCAAAAAGGGCAAATATCGCCGTAATTGATACAATCAGGAACCCAAAAAGCGCGAGTGGGCGGGCCAAAAGTTGCTTGAGAACAGACATTTAGTTTTTTACTCGTGTTTGTCCGCGCGGATTGGATGGTCTAAAAAAATCAGATTCACACAATTCCTCCACCGACTGGCGCCGTTGCATCGCCTCGGAGCGGATGAAAGCATAGGCGGCGTCTTCATCAAGGCTGTGCGATTGCATAACCGATAGAATTGCGCGGACCACTTTCGGTCGAAGACGGGCTTTGGTTTTCAACTTAGCTATTTCGTGAGCCAGCATTTGCTGTTGGGTGAAATTGGAAACTGCAATAACCAGGGTGGAAAACACACCACCGGAGCCAATTGGCTTAAGCAAATGAGCCGATACCCCTTGGCGTAACGCCCATTCCAGACGCCCAGGAGCTTCGGAGCCGAGCAGGGCAACCATTGGCACGGGCGCATGGCCTTCCGGCCAAGGGAAAAGCCCATCAAAGCCGTTATCGCCATCGAAAAAGACTACATCAGCGTCTGATAGTTGGACGAGTTTGGGCCAAACTTGTTCGCACTCCATGCCTAGGCGTGAGAGTTGCCGCACAAGCCGGTCAACATTCTCACTCTGCCGGTGTACAATGAGCGCGCGCCAACCTCTAAAATTGGGGGTGATGATGGTGTTCATTTTACCACCTTTAGATGCTGCACTTTAGATGCACCGTTTGCAGAAATTGCCCTGGCAAAATCAAGGGCATCAAAATCAACAAAATACGGATCGGCGGCAACAAGTTCGTCAGCTGCAGCAACAATTTCAAAGCCGTCTTCACCATCAAAACGGCCGACCCCCGGCCGCAATGCAGCGTGGTTGGTCAGATTGTCAATCTTGAGGGGGCCTAATGGGGTTTGTAAGTGTCGCGCCAGCAAATTTGGGCGTACATCTGCGATTTTGTCGGAGCCCGTGTCCCGTATTGCGGCTGCCAGCATTTTGATGGCCGTGTAATTTGACACCAAATAATTTGAACAGCGACGGTTTTGACCATATCGTGCGCGAACGGCGCCGATCATTTCTTTGTTTTCCGCGTTTGATTGGTTCTCAAAATAAACAGCAGTCGTTAGATGCCCAGTGAGCGCTTGCACCCCAATGCTGTCGATTTCACATTCTGCAATATTGCAGCTCACAATTGGCGTGTTTTCAGGCAAAAATGCCGATTTCCTTTGGCCCAATTTGTGGTAGGCGTCAAAGAACGCATAACTAGAATTGCCAATGAGGTTATTCAGAACAAAATCTGGACGCTTCGCTTCAATTTCTTCGATCAGGTGTTCAATATCTTCGGACCCTAACGGAATGAATCGATCACCGATCACCGAGCCATTACAGGCCGTTATCAATTCACGCGCTACCCGGCTGGTTTCCCATCCCCAAATATAGTTTGAGCCCGCAATATAAGCGTTCGCTCCGAACCTTGGGATCACATGTTCAAACAATGGCACCATATGCAGGCTTGGGGTGGAGCCGATATAGATTACGTTCTCGCAGCTTTCAAAGCCTTCATAAGGGCAGCAGTACCAGAGCAGCGCGTCGTGCTTTTCAACTACTGGTATGACCTCTTTGCGCGATGACGACGTGACAGTGCCGATTACTTGGCGGCAGCCCAATTCGCCCATCATTTCTTCAGCGAATTTGTGAAACAGAGAGAGGCTATCCCCTGGATCTCGGATGACTGGTTTAAGCTGAAAGTCAAAGCTTGGGTCCGCGTTCACTTCTTCTAACGCCATCAAGGCGCCGTCTAACGCATCTATTCCGATGCGCTTATCAGTACCTGAAACTGAAAACAAAAGCCCTATTGGAATATCGACCGTCATCCATGCCCCCAAACGAAAAAAACCCCACAATCAAACGCAGCGATTTGCTGAGCTTGATGATGGGGCGACGTTGCCTAATTATGATGTTGGTTAGACGTTAATCTAGCAATTGAATTGTGTCAATGGGTTGGACCAAAACGGATTGGTTCAATTATTGTTCTTAAATTTCAATGTGTTGGTGTTTTTGTTGAATGCAAGCTCTCTGTATTTGAATCTGCCCCATGCGGTAACTTCATTCAATCCAAAGCCCCATTTTCGCTTTGTTTTGACGCGTTCGACCATTACGTGCGCGTTCAGGAAGCGCCTTTGTGTCAATGCCGTAAACCTAGAACATTTGAGTGCCGTCATACATAAAAGCGGCTGTTGCTAGATGTGCTGTCGTAGTTCCGCTATTTGCTCAAAATGGGTGCGTCTTTCAAATTCAGTCAGGCTTGTGAGTACATACTCCAAGTGCGAGCGCATAACTTGTGTCGCAAGCGTTGGGTTTTTCGTCGCAATGGCGTTTGCGATTTCAACGTGTTGTAAGTGTATCCGCATGTTGTCGCCCTGCCTTACCCTATGTTTGCTGAGCCAATGTTGGGTGACTTTGGTCAGTATTGGGGCAAAGCCTTCATAAAGCGCGGAAAGACAAGACCTTTCTGCAGAATGCGCCAAGAGCGTATGAAAAGCGCTGTCGAGTCTTGCGAACTCTTTGTAGTCGGTATTGCAGACCTCTCCCATTTTGTTCACGATCTCTTCGATTTTAGAAAGCTGTTGAGGAGTGGCATTTCTTGCAGCTGATGCAACGATTTCACATTCGATCGAAATTCGGAAATCGAACACGCTTTCAATTGCATAGGGTTGGGCGAGGATGCTTTCGACCAGTGAATCAAATGGCAGTTTGGGCGTAAAAGAGACCAGCCTGATTTGGCCCTGAGCGTCAGCCGCAAGCACATCCAGAGCTTTCAATTCCACAATTGCATGCTGCAAGGAATCCTCAGATATTTTGAGCTGTTCTGCAAGCGACCGCGATGGATGAAGCGCTTCGCCAATTGCAACATCGCCGTTAGAAATATACTCGCGTAATGCCAAAACCGATTCCGCACTCGCATTGGCGATTTCAACAGAGCCAGTTGTGGGCAAGGCAACCGAATGATCGAAATTATGCAGGCGATGGTCATCAAAAAAATGTAAATTTATATTTGTGTTTTGTGACCCGTTGACGCTCAGCCTGCTGAGTTGGTCGACCCAGACCTCCTTGTTGTTGGCACCAAGGTTCTCTAGCAAACTAACCAACAATGGTTCCGCGGAAACCAAGCAGGCAGCCATCGCCTGCATGCAGCAGAAGTTGTAGCTCGCTTCGGACAATCTGATGGAGAGTTCCTTCAATGCTGCAAAGCGCTTTTTGACCTTGTTGCTTTTGATTGTGTCAATGGCGAGTTGTACTGCCTCTTCAATTCGCTGATTGTCCAAATCTGTTGGCCTGGAGACGATAAACCGGCGAAGATCGTACAAGAGGAACCACCACAACCGTAAAAGCTCAAGCGGGTTTTCGGTGCCGGCATCGCTCAATTTTGCCACCAAATCATCAGCAATGGAAACCGATACCTGATGGGTGGATTTGGTCTTCTTGATGAGTTTTTTTGCACGCAACCGTGAAAGAGCCGTCCGCACCGCCGCACGTGAAACGTTAAACTCTTCTGCGAGTTTCCTTTCAGATGGCATCAGGTCGTCAGGTCGAAACACACCAGCAAGAATTAGGAATTCCAACCGATCTTCAACAATTTCGCCGATACTGGGAAACGACAGAGAAGGAAATGTCATGAGAAACCACCTCGGTCACATTGTTTTTTCGCGCTGACGCGTGATCGGATTGACATAGCTAGAACTGGCAAATGATTCAATTCAGTTACCCTAGCATGACCCTTGGCAACCACAAGGCAATTTCTGGAAAGAGCATGACCATGATTAGACCCAAAAGTTGTAACAGGACGAATGGAATTATGCCTTTGTAAATGTGTTGGATTTTCACCTGTGGCGGGGCGACCGCTTTTAGATAAAATAGGGCAAATCCAAATGGTGGTGTTAGAAAACTTGTTTGCAGATTTATCGCCATCAAAATTGCAAACCAATAAACCACATCCACTTTGGCCAGATGATCGCCGAAGTCTAAACCAGCGATAATGGGCGCGAAAACGGGTAGTACAATCAGGGTGATTTCGATCCAGTCAAAGAAAAACCCCAAGACAAATACAAGTCCCATCAAAGCGAACAACACGCCCCAAGAATCTAATCCCAAGCTATCAAACAGGTGCACGACGACTTCTTCACCGCCGATTTGACGGAAAACGAAGGCAAACAGAGTAGCGCCAATGAAAATTCCAAAAATCATGGCGTTGGTCAGCGCGGAACGCATGACCACATCATAAAGGGTAAAGCCAAATTGCTTTATGCGTTGCCCAAGTGTTGGTTCTGTCTTGTTGGCATCGGGGTTTTCTTTTTCAAATTCAATGGGCTTTACGCCAAGTGCAGGCAGGATAACGATGTTGACGACAGACAATAAAACGGCACCGAATGCGCCTACGCTTGCCGCTTCTGTTGGGGTGGCTAAGCCTCCTAGAATTGATCCAAGGACAATAAAAATCAGCACAACCGGTGGCACAAAAGAGCGGAAAACCATGGCTATCAATGCGGTTTTGGTTTTTGGGCCGACTTTTGCATCTAGTTTCGGCGCAAGCTCGGGTTTCAGCCAGCAGGCAATGATAATGTAGATGACATAAAAGCTAGCCAGCATCAGACCAGGAAAAAGCGCTGCAACAAATAAGTTTCCAACGGACTTTGAGAGCAGATCTGCCATGATGACGAGCATGATCGAGGGGGGAATAAGAATGCCTAAGGTTCCCGACGCGGCGACTGCTCCGGACGAGAGGGAGGGCGAATAGCCCTTTTCCATCATAACGGGCAGTGCGAGCAGCGACATCATAATGACGGAGGCGCCGATTATGCCGGTTGTTGCCGCAAGGATGGTCCCCATAATGACCACTGAGAGCGCTAGCCCACCTGGAACGCGCCGTAACAAAACTTGCAAACAGTTCAAAAGGTCCTTTGCAACACCAGACTTTTCCAACATCGTACCCATAAAAATAAACATGGGAATTGCAGTCAGTATCAGGTTTTCAGAGATCGCCCCGTGAATGCGCACGGGAATTGCATTGAATTGCTGCCAATCGAACAGCCAAGGATCGATTTGAATGGCGATCAGTGCGAACGCTAAGCCCACACCGGCAAGAATAAAGGCAACAGGAAAACCAGAGAACAGAAGCAGCGCCAGTGCTGCAAACATCAAAAGCGGTAAAATATCGACGATCATTATTCGTGTCCCCCGCCAATAACGGTTTGCTCTTCGGCTTCATTGAGGTTGCCCAACAATCCGTCGATACATTTGAGAAGTTGCGAAAGACCAGCGAAGAAGAGGGAACAAAACATAACTAATAACATGCCTTTAAGGAGCCACACATTGCTAAGGCCAACTGTTGATGATGAGATTTCATTTGTGGCAAAAGAACGCGCCACATAAGGCAAGCTGTAGATGATACCAAAAACTGAAAACGGCATCAGCAAAAACAGCAAGCCAGCCATTTCAACAAAATATTTGACGCGTGTTGGCAGCGTGTCACGCACCAAATCAATGCGCACGTGCGCCTGCTTGACCAATGCAAATCCTAGAAAAGTGGCAAACAAAACGGTGTGGGCCCAAAACTCAGATTCTTGCAGCATGGTGGAGTTCAATCCGGCGAATTTCGGTATTCCGAAATATCTAGTCAACACGTCATAGACAGTTATTAGGACGAGCGCCGTCATTGCCAGCGCACCAAAGTGAGCCACAAGCCAAAGCAGCCTGTCGATCGTTCTCGTAATTGTTTTCAGCATGAAACTCTCTGGGACAAAATAATGGGCCGACCGCTTGTGCAGCCGACCCAAAGTT
>NZ_CAKZPW010000364.1:0-2560 GCF_937139385.1 uncultured Maritalea sp.
CATATTGTTTATCACAAGGGCAAATTTGTGAACGCATCGCTGGACAAAGCCAGCGAACATAATGAACGCAATTGCGTGACAATTGAAGCCGCCGACGGTGTGAAAATCGGTGTTGTGCAAATCGCCGGTTTGATCGCGCGCCGCATCGTGAAAAGTTGTACGTTCAGATTGACGCTCTAAGCGGTTTGGTTTGATGCCCAGCCATGCGAGATCCTTTTCGATCGCGTCCGCATATTCCTTTTTGGAGCGCTCCAAATCCGTATCGTCAAAACGCAGGATAAATTGACCACCGGTTTTAAGCGCAAACATCCAGTTCATCAAAGCAGGTCGGGCATTGCCGAGGTGAATATAGCCAGTAGGCGAAGGCGCAAAGCGCACAACTGTGGTCATTGGTTTAGTTTCCTTGGTCACGATAACCGTTGGTGATTGGATATTTGCGGCCAAAACCAAACGCTTTTGCGGTTAGTTTTGGTCCTGGCGCTGATTGGCGTCGTTTGTATTCGGCGATATAGAGTAATTTTTGCACTTTGGCGACAATTTCTGCATCAAAGCCTTCGGCAATGATCTCTTCCATCGATTCTTCGCCCTCTACAAAACGCTGCAAGATAGCATCCAGCATTGGGTATGGCGGCAAACTGTCTTGATCCGTCTGGTCTTCGCGCAGTTCAGCACTTGGCGCTTTGGAAATGATCGCTTGCGGGATCACCTCACCTTTCGGCCCCCAGCAGTCTTGAGGCATATGGTTGTTGCGCCATTCTGCCAAATGATAGACCTGCATTTTATAGAGGTCTTTGATTGGATTATAGCCGCCGTTCATGTCGCCATAAATGGTGGCATAACCAACCGCCATTTCAGACTTGTTGCCGGTGGTGATCAGCATGGAGCCAAGCTTGTTCGATACGCCCATTAAGTATGTGCCACGCATCCGCGATTGCAGGTTCTCTTCCGCTAACCCTGGCTCTAAACCGGCGAACAGCGGCGCGAGTGCACTTGTTGCAGCTTCCACCCCATCACCGATCGATACAATATCATATCGCACACCCAAGCGTTGTGCGCAGTCTTTGGCGTCTTTTAGGCTTTCCTCCGATGTGTAACGATAGGGCAACATGATACAATGCACATTGTCCGCGCCCAATGCATCCACCGCCATCGCGGCAACAATGGCGCTATCGATGCCGCCAGAAAGGCCCAGCACAACAGATTTGAAGTGGTTCTTTTGAATATAGTCCCGCAGCCCCAACACGCAGGCGCGCCATGGTGCTTCATCCTCTGAAACCAAATTGGTGATTTGTGGTTCAGCGCAAACCCAAAGATCGTCCTCGCGCGCCCAATCACTTATGATGAGCTGCTCTTCAAAGCTTTTCGCTTGAAACGCCAACGAGCGATCCGCATTCAATCCAAATGACGCCCCATCAAACACCAGCTCATCTTGGCCGCCAACTTGATTGAGATAAAGCAGAGGTAGATCAGTTTCCACTACACGCTGCACGACCTCATTTACTCGAACGTCTTGTTTGTTGCGCCAGTAGGGCGAACCATTGGGACACAAAAGCATTTCTGCGCCAGTTTCGGCCAAACATTCGCAAACTTCGGGCCACCAAATATCTTCACATATGGGCACACCGATGCGCACATCATGGATGTTGAAGGGCCCGGGAAGTGGACCTTGTTCAAAATAGCGTTTTTCGTAGAAAACATCGTCGTTTGGCAGTTCGTATTTGGCGCGCCAGTCAACGATTTTACCATCTTTGGCCAAAAGAACAGCGTTGAATAGCTTGTCGCTTTCTCGCCAAACACAAGGAATAAGCGCTGCGATATGCTCGCCTTTGGTCAACTCCGCCAGTTCGCAAGCGGTTTCCATCGCGTCAGCAACGAATTTTGGCTTAAACAGCAAATCCTCAGGGAAATAGCCGGTGATAAACAGTTCTGGATAAAGAATGATATCCGCGCCCGCATCAATAGCTTCAGCGAGTGCTCGCTTACCTTTTTCAAAATTTACTGAAAGCGCGCCAACGGTGGGGTTGAGCTGAGCAAGCGCAATGCGCAATTTATCGGTCACAAAGAACGTCCAAAACTGATCAAAATCGGGGGTAGATGTAGCGATTCAATAGGCGTTAAGCAAGGCGTGTGCAAAGACACAAAAAAACGCACCCAAATATTAGGTGCGTTTTTTGAGATAATTCGTTGTGCCGGACTAAAACTGCACTTTCAGCTCAGCCAGAACGCCATATCGCCAAAGCGAAAACGCGTCGATCCGCTCTGGCGTCAAATAGTATGTCCCACCCGTACTTGGGCCAATATCGTAAGTACCATCAGAATTGCTATCGACAGGGGCTGTAACATCCGCAAGGCCGTAAACAAGGTTGCCCTGCCCGCGAAGGTATGTCGCGCGCCCGCCAACACGCACTGCGACATTATCGGTGACGTTGTAGCCAACCATCACGTCTGCTGCACCACCCCATCCAGAACCATCAAATTTTGACTCTGTCGCTTTGTAGGTTGTGTATCCACCACTGGTGATTGGTGCAAAACTATGTCCACCCAGGATGCCCGAAAGGGC
>NZ_CAKZPW010000365.1:0-2767 GCF_937139385.1 uncultured Maritalea sp.
AATCAGCTCAAAGTGCCAACTGACGGGCTGATTTTGAAATCTGAAGCAAACCTTGTCGCCTCAAAGACTGCGGATTGGTCGGCGGAAAAAAAATCTCAGCTTGTTGCGCTTCTGGATCAATTCAAACCCGGCCTGGGTGAGCAAGCCTTACAAGCTTTGACGTCTTAGAAATAGAGCGCCGCGCCAATTGAGTGGGCGCGGCGTGTTAGAGCGTTGATTGACTATTTTTTGTCAACTGCCATGCCGCCTGGGCCATGAACCCAAAGCAGCAAGAAGCCACCGGCCAGACCCAAGTTTTTCATAAACATGATCATTTGTGTTTGATCAGCAAAATTGGTGTGGGCCAATACGGCGCTGGCAATGCTGAACACAGCAAATGCCAAGGCCACGTTCCGTGTCTGATAACCTGCCACGATCGCGATCCCGCCAACCAGCTCAAACAAGCCAACAAGATAAACAGAGACACCCGGAAGTGGGATGCCAAGAGCGCCAAAATAACCCGCCGTGGCTTCGGCACCAGTAAGTTTGCCGATACCGGCCATTATAAACAATATTGCCAAGAATATGCGCGCAATAAGCGGCGCAACCTTTTGTAGTCCATCCATCTATCTGTTCCCCATTGTTCGATAAAACGAAGCGGACACTGCACCAATTGCTTCAGTGTTTAAATATCGTGAATAATAACAGCATGTTTACCAATTCAACACCAATCAGATTTCGACATGGATTTTGCGCGAAATCTCCGCCATCGACGGATCGCAACGCTGGGGCTAGCTTCCCACCATCCTACCTCTTTTAAAAAGCTATACGACATTGGAACTTGATCTTTTTGCTTTGCTATTTCTAGCCGGTGCTGGTTTTCTAGCTGCGTTTTTGGACGCGATTGCTGGAGGCGGCGGCTTAATCAGTCTGCCAGCCCTTCTGTCTGTTGGGGTGCCGCCACTTTCGGCGCTTGCCACCAATAAATTGCAGTCGGTAGTCGGAACAACGGTTGCGGCAATTACCTATTGGCGGCGCGGTTTTATTCAACTCAAAACGCTGATAATGCCGGTTATACTGACGTTTTTGGGGTCAATGATCGGGGCGGCAACCGCCAAATCGATGGACACCGATATTCTGACGCTGTTGGTCCCCGTTTTGCTCATTTTTGTTTCGCTATACTTCATGTTTTCGCCCAAAATGACAGATGAGGCCAGAACGGAGCGACTGGCGTTTGCTATTTTCGCCCCGATCATGGGCTTTGCAATTGGCTTTTATGACGGCGTGTTCGGGCCGGGCACTGGCTCATTCTTCATTGCTGGTTTTGTTACACTATTTGGTCTTGGGTTGACCCGCGCGGTGGGCAATACCAAGGTTCTCAATGCCGTTTCCAATTTTGCTGCCCTGATGTTTTTCATTCTGGGTGGGGATGTTGTTTGGCTTGCCGGAGGTGCCATGATCGTTGGGCAAATCGCTGGTGGATACTTGGGCGCACGCACGGGCATGAGGTTTGGTGCAAGTTTAATCAAGCCGCTCATTGTTGTGATTTCCATGACCATGGCCATACGCCTGCTTTGGCCGATTATTTTTGGTGCCTAGACAAGTTTTTATTAGCAACGCGCGCATGGTTAATGCTGTCTTAAACATGTTCTTAAATACTCGCCCGTGAATAGTATTTGCTGATTCTGGTTTGAAACAATCAGCAATCGCCGTCGGGAGTAGGGCATGAACAACGAACAGGATCAAAAGTCCGTCAACGAACGCCGTGATATTATGGAATTGGACGACGCCAGTTGCGCGCGTATAAGGTCCGTCAAATCTTCTGTTATGTCGCATATGCCCGATGCGCTTGATCGGTTTTACGAGAAACTGAGCGGAATTGATCACCTCAATAAGATGTTTAGTTCCGACGCTAGTCGCAACAACGCTAAGGCAAAACAACTCGCCCATTGGGAGCGGATTGCTGATGGTGACATCGGTCAGGACTTTCTGCGCGCGAGCCGCCGAGTTGGCGACGTACATGCAAAAATTGGCCTTGAACCTAAACATTATATTTCAGGATATGCACTATTGGTGGAAACGCTGATTGAAGGCGTGATCACAGATCAGTTGGCCGCTGCTGGAGGCAAAAAAAGCTTGTTTGGCCGTGGCGGCTCCAATGTGGACGCCAAGGAATTAGGCAAAACTGTTTCAGCCCTTATGAAGGCCCTTTTGATGGACGTGGAGTTTTCCATCAGCTCATACATTCATCAACGCCGCCTTGAAACTGAAAATGTAAACGCAGAAATTCAACGGGTGGTGAAAGCTGCTCAAGAAGGCGATTTCACTCAGCGTGCACAAGCTGACGTGGAGAACGAATATCTGGCCTCCCTTGTGGACAGCACCAACAACCTCATGCACTCGGTTGATGATGGTCTTTCCCGCGCGGACGAGGTTTTGAGCGCGCTGGCGGAAGCTGACCTGACTAAACGTATGGATGGCAACTTCAAAGGCTCATTCGGTCAACTCCAGTCAAACATCAATACGGTTGCCGATCAATTGTCAAAACTGATCTCGCAAATTCAAGAAACCTCGGGTTCACTAAAAACGGCCACCAGCGAGATCTTGTCTGGGGCCAACGATTTGAGCGAGCGCAGCACGCGACAAGCCTCGGCAATTGGTGAAACTTCTGCGACCATCAAGAACCTTTCTGAAACGGTGGGTGAAAACACCAAAGAAGCCAACAAAGCCATGCAACACGCTGACGATGTGCGCCAAACAGCGGAACAGGGCGGCGAGGTGATGACCA
>NZ_CAKZPW010000366.1:0-6100 GCF_937139385.1 uncultured Maritalea sp.
GTCGATGCGGAGAATATTCAAAGGGAATGCGCCAGCGTTTGGGCCTGGCACAGGCATTGATTGGCGAGCCGAAACTGCTTTTGCTGGATGAGCCAACCTCCGGACTGGATCCCTTGTCCAGACAGCGTTTTTATGGGCTGGTGTCCGAAATCTCGCAAAAAGGAACTGCCGTTCTGTTATCCAGCCACGGCCTGAGTGAGTTGGAGGCCAAGACCGACCGGGTTGCCCTGTTCATCATTAACCACAAAACGGTTCTCTTCGTGCACCTCAAGTGCGCCAGATTCGTCACACGGCACAACCCGTTGCAACAATCCGTCGTTCATTACTTTGCGGTCCATAATCCGAACACGTTCTGCGCGGTCAGCACCAAAAACATCCTCAGGCGTGCGCTCAACAAGCTCAGCCTTGGTGCGCCCCATAGTGTTGGCGAAGTGCTTGTTTACATATCGGTATTGACTGTCTTTGTCCTTGAACCAAAGATCGAATTTGCCGTGCTCATCCAATGCGCGCAGCCATGACTCATACATGGCACATTTTTCGCGCAACGCCTGCAAATCTTCTTTTTTGCCTATTTTCATTTTGTTCCCCGTAATGGAGGAATAAAAGCAAATCCAAATGAGCGCTTTGTTAAATGGCGCCGTTAGATTGAAGGGATGGTTAAAAGAGTGAAAACCAAACCATCATGAGCATGACAGACCGTTGAAAGCAGCAGCCATTTTGAAATGCTCCTCCACAGCGCGCGCAATAGTTGCGACAATGGCGGGTTGATAAGTGAACAGCGAGTTGAATTGCTGCAAAAAGCTGGAACCAATTGGCCGTTCTAGCCAAGCGTATCATTTCTAAAGCTGCCCAGAAGGCGCACAAATTGGGTTCGTGTAGAGCATTGGGTTTTGCTCAAAATCGTCTTTGTGTGGAACTTAATCGTTTCGCTTGAGCGGTCGATCTTCTCCGCTATCTCGGCGTTCGTCAGGCCCTGACTTAGCAACCTAGCAACTTTGGTTTCAGCGGGGGAAAGGCGAAAGCAGGTCGCAACAGTATTGAAGTCAAAATCAAGTGGCTTGCTCGTGTCTTGGCTGAAGACTATTGCGCCCGCATGCGGTTTTGTGCCCAGTTCATCAATTTGGTGTGTCGGAGAAACCTCAATGCACAAATATCCACCCGTTTGGGTTGCCACAGCCTCTTTTCTGGGCCTTGCGCCAAATTTGCCATTATTCAAAGCATCTGCTCTTAGTTGGTCAAATTTTAGCTGATTGGCCGATGTTTTAAAGTAGAGCTTTCCATCGCTGCCAATGGCAAAAACGCCATATTGATCAGCTTGGCGCACAAATTCGACATTCTGAGCAACGGCGCTTCCAAACTCATCCAAAACGCAAACCCCAATTGTAAGCTGGTCCATGGCCAACAAAATGCCATGATGCGCTTCAGAAATCTTTTTGATCGGTCGCCCGAGGTCCAACGCTTTTGCGATATGAGGCAATAAGGTCGCCAGCTGTTCTGCTTCGTCAGGCCGAATGGGGCCCCTATGATCACCGAATTGGAGCGTGAATTGTGTCCTGTTCAAATTGTCCTTGTTGAGGAACGAAATCGCCCTGTGTCTTAGCCCGAGCTCTCGAAGGTATTTCACATTATCACGGTCCAAAAACTCAGCGTAATCTGAGTAGGTGACTTCATCGCTGAGCACTTCAACACCGTCGGAACGTGAAAGGGCCAGCTTTGCTTGTCCCCGATCATTCAACTCTTGCTCTAGGAAACTATCCACATAAGCGTCCATTCCAAATTGTGAATATGTATTTGAACTGTGTGAGAGCGTGAAAATCTCTGATGTTGGCGCCCCAACTTGATCGAAAACTGCACTGCTTTGTGCCCCAACCGCGTGCGCGCACTTGTCCAAAACATCAGGCCACAAAGATTGATCTGCAACCGTGTCATATATTTGTAAAATGAGCTCGTTTAGCGTTTTCGTTGGAATGGTTTTTCTTTCGTCTATGCACTGTTTCAAAGAGATGACGTTGCGTTTCGATTTTGGCTCAAAAAACCAGCATCTCCAAGAGAAAATGCACTTTTGCCGACCAAAGAGACTGGGCATAGCCACCCATTTGGGGGTGGTGCACACAACTGTCTAGCGCTTAGCATTCAACAGTAAATGGCAGAATGCAGCAGCCAACAGTTGTACAGATAGACATTGGGATAGTTTGGATCATGGCAATGACTTCCGTTCAGGGTCTATTGCCAGGCGAAAATGTAGATGCCGAGACGCCTATTGTCGAAGTCGATAGAAGGGACAAAAATTGCAACGCTATTTCAGCGTTAATGGTGCTGCCGGAGAGACTCGAACTCTCGACCTCCTCATTACCAATGAGGTGCTCTACCGCTGAGCTACGGCAGCACAAGCCCTGTGAGGTTTCTCAACAAAGCGCCGTGGTAGTGCCACAAGCTTTTCAGCAAAGCAAGAGGGTTCTGGACCTGAACCCCAAAAATGTGCAAAAAAGCAGTTCCGCTGATCGGCGATCGTTTCAGCATTGATCTGCACAACACAGCAACTTATAGCCATATCCATGAATGAAAAACGCGAAAACACCGTCGAGACAAAACGCAAGGCCCGTGAAGAGCGGCTGACCCAGCAGTTGCGCGCCAATTTGCGGCGCCGAAAACAGCAAGTTAAAGCGCGCACTGACGCGGATAAGAATGCGCCCAAGCAGGATTGACCGCTGGACGGCGGACTTCAAATCACCTCTATATAGACCCAATTGGGCCCTCAATTGACCAAATTCTCAATCAAACATTCATCGCACTGGTAATTTGTGAGAGATCGCTATAATTAACGGCGAGCGACACGCGCCTTTTAAAGGAAAAAACATGGATCGAATTCGTATTGTTGGTGGTAATGAGCTTCGTGGCGAATTGCCAATATCGGGCGCAAAAAATGCCGCACTTCCGCTAATGATTGCGAGTTTGCTGACCAAAGAGCCGTTGACATTGAACAATGTGCCGCGTTTGGCTGACGTTAAACAGCTCGAGCGTATTCTGGAAAATCATGGTGTTGATTTGGCGGTACAAGGTCGCCGCCGTGGTGAAGATGAAATGCGCGGGCAACGGATCACGTTTTCTGCAGCAGACATTGTTGACACTTGCGCCCCGTACGAATTGGTTGCCACCATGCGCGCCAGTTTTTGGGTAATTGGCGCCTTGTTGGCCCGCGAAGGCGTGGCCCGCGTGTCCATGCCTGGCGGTTGCGCCATTGGCACACGTCCTGTGGATTTTTACATCGATGGGCTGCAGCAATTGGGCGCTGAGATTGAAATTGACGGCGGCTATGTTAACGCCAAAGCCCCCGGCGGTCGCCTAAAGGGCGGGTTGGTGAAACTGCCACGCATTTCAGTGGGTACAACCCATGTGATTATGATGGCGGCAACTCTAGCCGAAGGCACAACCACAATTGAAAACGCAGCGATGGAGCCAGAAGTGGTCAACCTCGCTGAATGTTTGGTGGCAATGGGCGCAAAAATTTCTGGCATTGGCACACGCACGCTAACGGTAGAAGGCGTTGAGCAACTGCACGGCGCAACCGTAGATGTCATTCCTGATCGCATTGAAACCGGCACCTATGCGATGGCTGTTGCCATGACGGGGGGCGATGTTTTGCTCAAAGGAGCAAATGCTGACCATTTGGACGCAGCGCTAAAAGTGCTCGAGCAAACCGGCACCACGGTGACACGCGAAAAAGATGGCCTACGCATCACTAAAAACGGCACAGCCATTCACGCCATCGACGCTGAGATTTCTGAGTATCCGGGCTTCCCAACTGACTTGCAGGCGCAATATATGGCGCTGATGACCCGTGCCGACGGTACCGCCACAGTGCGCGAAACCATTTTCGAAAACCGCTTTATGCATGTGGCCGAATTGATGCGCTTTGGCGCAGATATTAGTGTTGACGGACAAAAAGCCCATGTGAAGGGCGTGCGAGAACTCAAAGGCGCTCAAGTTATGGCAACAGATTTGCGGGCTTCAGTTTCCTTGGTAATCGCAGGACTTGCGGCAAAGGGCGAAACAATTGTTAACCGCATTTACCATCTGGACCGCGGATTTGAGCGTTTGGAAGACAAATTGAGCCGCTGTGGCGCGCAAATTGAACGGATTAGCGGTTAGCATAGTCTAAAAGCGCAGGCCTTTTTCATCCCGCTACACTTGTGAACTGCGCAGACGCGCATTAGGTAGTCAGGTGAACAGAATGGCCCACGCCCGGAATAGGAAGTTGTTGATCTATGACCGATCTCAAATTGCTCGCCTTAGATAGTGAAGATTTGGAAGTAATCTCTGCGCATACCCAAGACGCGGTTATCCGCGTGGGTGAAATGGGATATGTGGCGGACGATCAACGCTTTGCCTTTTTGATGAACCGGTTTGCTTGGGAAGCAGATAGCAAGCGCGGCAAAGGCCAGCGCAAGCGCGCTGCGATCCATTTTGATCGAGTGACCCAAGTCAAAGTATCTGGAATCGATCTGGACGCAAAAGATGGCGTGTTGGAACTGCTTACGATGACCTTTGAGATTGCGGACGAGCCTTCCGGGGTTGTGCTTTTGGCTTTTGCTGGTGGTGGTTCAATCAAACTCAGCGTTGAGTGCCTTGAAGCCCGTCTGCAAGATTTGGGTGCTGCTTGGGGTGCAAAAGGCACACCGCAACACGATCTAACAAACTAAAAGAGTAGCGCAAATATGCCGGTAAGACTGGAACAGGCCGCAGCTGATTTTGAACAACAGTTTGCTGTGCTTTTGGGCGCAAAGCGCGAAACCTCGGTTGAGGTGGGCGACGCGGTTGAGAAAATCATCAATGACGTGCGTATGCGCAAAGATGCGGCCCTTGTAGATCTAACCCAAAAATTTGATCATCTAGATCTAAACGCTACTGGCATTGCTTTTACTCAAGACGAAATTGAAGCCGCTTACAATGAAACATCGAGCACCCTCATTGGCGCGCTCAACCACGCTTACAAACGCATAACCGCCTATCACGCCCGACAATTGCCAGAAGATGAGCTGTTTACCGATGATGCTGGGGTAACGCTGGGTTCAAAATGGAATGCGGTTGACGCCGTTGGCATCTATGTGCCGGGCGGACTAGCTAGCTATCCATCTTCAGTCTTGATGAACACGGCACCTGCACGGGTAGCAGGGGTAGAGCGTATCGCCATGGTTGTGCCAACGCCGAACGGTGTGGTCAATCCAACCGTTCTGGCAGCTGCAAAGATTGCCGGCGTAACAGAAATATACCGGGTAGGGGGCGCACAAGCCATTGCAGCGCTAGCCTTTGGCACGGACACCATCAAGCCGGTCAATAAAATTGTTGGCCCAGGCAATGCCTATGTGGCGGCGGCAAAACGCCAGGTCTTTGGCACAGTGGGCATCGATATGATCGCAGGCCCATCTGAAGTTTTGGTGATCGCGGATAGTTCCGCAAACCCTGCATGGATTGCCGCTGATTTGTTGGCCCAAGCCGAACATGACAAGTCGGCACAATCAATTCTGATCACGCCTGATGCAGCACTGGCCGACGCGGTAGAAAAAGAAGTTGAACGCCAACTAGCCATATTGCCCAAGAAGCACCTGGCTGGCCCATCATGGGAAGATTTTGGCGCGGTGATTGTGGTCAAAGACATTGATGCAGCGATTGATTTGTCCAACCGTATGGCGCCAGAGCATTTAGAACTAGCGGTTGATGACCCCCAATCATTGGTCGCAAAAGTGCGCCACGCTGGGGCAATTTTCCTTGGCCATCACACACCAGAAGCCATCGGCGATTATATCGGAGGCACAAATCACGTGCTGCCCACCGCCCGCTCGGCGCGCTATGCTTCAGGGCTGAATGTGCTTGATTTTATCAAGCGGATATCGATCCTTGGGTGTACGCCATCTTCACTTAGTGCGTTGGCACCAGATGCGGTTGCATTGGCAGAGGCCGAGGATTTGCAAGCCCATGGCCGTTCAGTTTCTATTAGGCTTAATCGCTAATTCGATCGACCTGTTTATTCTTGCAATAACCCAACTCTGTTATGCTGCTTAGTGAGTGGATAACAAAGGTGGTTTTTCAACAATGGCAGATG
>NZ_CAKZPW010000367.1:0-2534 GCF_937139385.1 uncultured Maritalea sp.
AAAGGTTCGAAAGGTCCGGAAATATGGCTTCAGCCCCTTCCATGGTCAGCACAGGCGCCATTTTTCCCTTTGCCATAGCGGAGCGGATGTCTTTGACGGAACGGCAAATTTCAACCTTTCCATTTGAGGCGGCCGCAATATCACGCAGCAAGGTAATCATGTTCATAGTGTAGTCGCGGGCGAATTCTTGTCCCGGGGTCGTGCGGAAAGACTTGCCATCTTCTGGCGGAATAAACATGGCAAATAATCCGCCTGCAAAGCCACCACTCTGGGCAGATTGCATATCGATATGCTGGCCAGCGCGGGGCTCAAAAAACGCCTCTACTGAATTGTCGGGGCACTCTTCGATGAGCTTGAGCAAAATGTCGTTATGGCCATCAAAAATTGGAATTTGTGGGGTGTTTGTCATAAATATCCGGAAAAGATAGTGAGTGATTTGTTTGTGATTGTTGCACGGTGATTGGTGGTTGCCAATGCGCAATTGTTTTGATTTCGATCAAGGTAGAATGTGTTTGGATCAATAATGTGGCACCCATCAGAGATAGGGATTTTGATGGACCACGCAATCATCGAGAAATATGCAGCACCTGTGCCGCGTTACACGAGTTATCCAACTGCGCCACATTTTTCGAGCGAAGTTGATAATGCTACTTATTCGTCTTGGGTTGAGGCGCTGGGCGAGGGGGACCGTCTGTCGCTTTATGTCCATATCCCATTCTGCGATCGTCTTTGCTGGTTCTGCGGGTGTAACACAAAGCAAACGCTCAAATATGCCCCGGTTAAATCTTATATGAAACGGGTGCACAAAGAGATTGAGATGATCGCAAAATTGGTGAAGCCGGGTGCACGCGTGACTGCCGTTCATTTGGGTGGAGGGTCGCCGACTTTGCTTGAGCCGGACGATCTGGAGATGCTGGGTAAAAAATTGCGCGCCGCCTTTGCGTTTGCAGATGACGCGGAGATTTCAATTGAAATTGACCCAAGCGATGTTACGCCTGAAAAGATTGAAGGCATGGTCGCCTTTGGCATGACCCGCGCTTCGATCGGCGTGCAAGATTTCTCAGAAAAAGTGCAGGAAGCAATCAATCGCCCGCAGAGCTTTGAACTTACACGTGACGTCGTATTTGCATTGCGTGATGCGGGGATCAAATCCATCAATTTAGATGTGCTCTATGGTTTGCCGTTTCAAACGACTGAGCGGTTGATGGAGACGATTGATAAAACAACTTCTTTGCGACCTGATCGCATCGCCTTGTTTGGCTATGCCCATGTGCCGTGGATGAAAACTCATCAGAAGATGATTGATGAGGACGCCTTGCCCGACACAATAGAGCGGTTTGAACATGCCATGATGGCCGGGGACCGACTAGCGGACGCAGGGTATGATCGGATCGGTTTTGACCATTTCGCCTTGCCTTCAGATTCTAAGGCGAAAGCGGCGGCGGACGGGCCGTTGCGCCGCAACTTCCAGGGCTACACGGTTGATAATTCTGATGCATTGATTGGCTTTGGTGGTTCAGCCATTGGGCAAACGAAAAACGGCTATGTGCAAAACATTGTTGCCACAGGGCAGTATCAAGCTGCCATCGACAGTGGTGACCTAGCAATTGCCAAGGGTTTTGAATTGTCAGATGTGGACAGGGCACGCGGATGGGTGATTGAGAAACTCATGTGCGATTTCAAGTTCGATGTGGATGAGTTCATACAGCGATTTGGCGATTTGGCTCCAACCATCATGAATGATGCGGGATATATAGCGGCAGCGGATCAAGATGATTTTGTTTACCTTGATCATCAATCGTTTGGCCTGACCAACAAGGGCAAACTGTTTGTACGCGCAATTGCTGCAAAGTTTGATACCTATTTTGGTCAGGGTAACGCTAGGCATTCAAAAGCGGTTTAGCCCGGCTTTTTGATCATCAGCAAAATGGGCAATGCAAACATTCCCCCAATGGCTGCGATCCATAGGGTGTTGGTGATGCCTATCCACATGGAAATTGGGCCCGCCATCAATGCGCTTAACGGTATAACCATTCCAGTTGTAAGCTGAAATGTGGCGTTGGCACGTGCCAATATATGATCTGGCATTTCTCGTTGGCGAAGGCTGATGGCCTGAATGACATAGATGGTCATGAAAAAGTCGCCCGCGAGTTGCTGAAAAGACAAGAACGCGATGCCGAAATCGGGGAAAACGGCTGCCAATGGGATACCAAAATTCGCCAACTGTCCTAAGACCATGGTGACGATTAGAGTGTTTCTTATCCCCAGTTTTTGCGCAAATGGCTTTGCGAACAACGCGCCAAAAAAACCTGAAATGCCACCAAGTGAGATGATTACACCTACAGTAAAGGGGTCGAGGGCCAATGTGCGCAATGCGACGACCATGTAAAGGGTTATGTATATGCCGCCCGCAAGCGTCATCAATGTGCTGGCTGCCAAAAGCGGGCCGACAATTGGGTGTTCAACACAAGACTTGAACCCTAAAATTGCGTCGCGCAAGAGACTGTCATCGGCGTTTTTTTTCGTAGGTGCGG
>NZ_CAKZPW010000368.1:0-1978 GCF_937139385.1 uncultured Maritalea sp.
GTCAATTGCATAGATTGTGAGGCGTAAAGCAAAGACGCATCGCGTTCCAACAATTTGCTCGCCGCCCGACCATCGCCATCAAGATAGGCCGCAGCTTCTTCCACCAACTTCATGCCTTCGCGATAAAGCGTGTCAAAACCACCCGTCGCAACAATGCGAGGGCCAATGGATTGCGCGTCGCGCGGTTGATCAGATTGTGTCAATGGCCTACCTGCTTCAAATTCTTTCGCACACAGCATATCTGTGTTTCTGTCTCTTCGCTTTAACGCGATTCTACATGGAAACACTTAACAAACAAAATTTGCCGATTTTGTGATGTGCGAATGTAATCGAGATATTTCGCCGGTTAACTTCTCAGTAACCCGCAAGTAAACAAAAAAAGAGCCGAAAAAATCGGCTCTCGAAAGTTAACAGGGAGGCGTCGAACAGAGAGTAAAGAACCGCTCTGTCAGACCCAACAAGAATGTTGGATAAAACTAAGTTAACCGATAAACTTTAATGCAACCTTAACCACCAACATTTTCTTAACCGTCACTTTTTTAACTCTAAAAGTTAGCGGGCTGTTGTTTGTAATCTGCCAACAAATGCACAGCACATTGACAACAAGAAACGAAGGTGGCTCTTGCTATTGACCGGCTTCGGGCCTGGACAACATAGGAAACAGCGAATTGAACTTTTCCTTCTGTTTGTCCGCTTTTGAAGGTCGTTGCACTTCAATGGCCTGCTTGACCCGTTGCATCTCAGCAAACAACATCACCAAACGCTCATCAAGTTCTTCAACTGGCATGCCCTCAAGCGACATACCGACCTGATGTGATACCGGTTTCACGATTGTTTCATCTCCCATAATTTCTCACCTCGCTTTAATCGGCTTTTTAACCTTTGACAAGAATGACGCATCACAAGTGAATTTGATCTAAACTGGGCCGATCAAATTTTAAAAACCGCATCAGCTGCGGCCTTGCTTGTTTTCTTCACCTCGATTTCGGCACGTAATCTTAGGATTTCTCTTTCCAACAATAAAATACGCTCGCCAAGCTCATCGACGGATATCGCATCCAAAGACATGCCCATTTCGTGCGAATTGGGTTTTACATAGTCGTCATCGTCCATTTGATCGCCTCGCTTGTTGAATTCCACCTATTCGCCCAAAATAATGGATATAGAATCACTATTTGGGCAACTCCCAAACTTGAAGATTTTTGTAATTTGTGGAGCAGATAAGCAAATGAGTGACCAAATGATGCGCGCGATCGCCATTGACCAGCCCGGCGGACCAGAGGTTCTAACCCCCATAGATGCGCCAATGCCCTATGCTTACGAAGGCGAATTGGTCATCAAGGTTCATGCGGCTGGGGTCAATCGTCCAGACATTTTGCAACGTATGGGCGCTTACCCTCCACCAAAAGACGCCTCACCTCTACCCGGTCTCGAAGTTGCGGGCGTGGTCGAAAAAGTTGGGCGTGGTGTCACCAAGTTCAAAGTTGGCGACCCAGTAGTGGCCCTATGCAATGGCGGCGGCTATGCCGAATATGCTTCCATTCCCTCCGGTCAAACCCTGCCCTTACCAAAGGGCTGGACCATGGCAGAAGGCGCAGCGCTGCCCGAAACACTTTTCACCGTGCAACAAACTATTATTGACCGCGCCCAACTGCACAGCGGCCAAACAGTACTCATTCATGGCGGTGCGGGTGGCATTGGCGCAGCTGCTATCCAATTGGCAAAACTCAAGAATTGTTTCGTAATTGCAACCGCATCTAGCGAAGAAAAGCTCGCGTATGTAACAGCTGTCGGCGCTGATCTTGCCATCAATTATTTGACTGAAGACTTTATTGAGAAAACCAAAACCGCCACTCAAGGCAAGGGCGCTGATGTGATTTTAGACATTATTGGCGCTGACTATGTGGACCGCAATATTCGCGCTGCCGCGATGGATGGCACTATCGTGCAATTGGCCAATTTGGGTGGACGTGAAGCC
>NZ_CAKZPW010000369.1:0-4890 GCF_937139385.1 uncultured Maritalea sp.
CAGTCTATTGCGCGTCGAAAGCTGCTGTTATCAGTCTGACACAATCTGCCGGTCTCAACTTGATCGGTCATGACATCAATGTGAATGCCATTGCTCCTGGCGTCGTCGATGGCGAGCATTGGGACGGAGTGGACGCATTCTTTGCGAAACATGAGGGCAAGCGCCCTGGACAGAAGAAAAAAGAGGTCGGCGATGCTGTGCCCTACGGTCGCATGGGGGTAGCCGAAGACCTCACCGGGATGGCGATATTTCTCGCAACTAGTGAAAGCGACTACGTCGTCGCACAAACCTACAACGTGGACGGCGGACAATGGATGAGCTGATGGAGGAACTTTTGTCTGAATCCCGTTTTGCGGAGCTCAGTAACGCTACGCTGTCCGATTTGCCTTCAACAATCCTGCGACCAACCTATGACCGCACTGAGCTTAAGGCCGGAATTGTTCATATTGGTGTGGGCAACTTTCACCGCGCGCACCAGGCTTGGTATTTGCACAGGCTGATGCAGACGGGCGAAGCACTTGGCTGGGCAATCGTTGGTGCAGGTATCCGCCCATTTGATGAAATTCAACGCAAGAAGATGGCGGCACAGGATTACCTGACAACGCTGATCGAGTTGGATCCATCTGGCTGTTCTGCCGAAATCATAGGTTCTATGATCGATTACGTTCCCGTCGAGGCGAGCAATGCCGCATTGATCGAACGGATGAGTCGATCCGACATATGCATTGTGTCTCTCACCGTGACAGAGGGTGGGTACTATATCGATCCAGCGACAAAGGGATTTGACGCACAACATCCAGATATACTTCACGACGCTGAAAATCCTGACCGGCCAATGACCGTCTTTGGCGCTATGGTCGCAGCACTCAGGCGCCGCCGTGCAACTGGTATAGGTCCCTTCACTGGATTGTGCTGTGACAATTTGCAGGGAAATGGGGAAATACTGCGCCAGACACTGGTGTCTCTAGCGCGGCTTTCTGATCCTGATTTGGCCGATTGGATTAATGCAAATTGCAGCTTCCCAAATTCTATGGTCGATTGCATAGTTCCAGCTACCGGCCCAAATGAGTTACGTTTGGCGCGCGAAATAGGCATCGACGACGCCGTTCCGGTCACCCATGAAGAATTCCGCCAATGGGTGATTGAGGATGATTTTTGTGCGGGCCGCCCGGCTTGGGAAAAGGTTGGGGCCACTATTACAAAGGATGTTCACGACTACGAAGCAATGAAAATTCGTTTGTTGAACGGCGGCCATCAGGTGATCGCCAATGTCGGGGAACTGCTTCAAGTCGACACGATTGCCAACTGCATGGCGCAAGTGCAGATTGCAGCGCTTTTCAATAAGGTGGCGCGTGAGGAGATCGCGCCACATGTGCAGGCTGTTCCCGGGAAAACCCCTGCGGAGTATATTGACCTACTCAACTATCGTTTTGGTAATCCTCGGATAGCAGATACGACGCGGCGCGTCGCCTTCGACGGGTCGTCACGACACCCAGGGTTCTTGGTACCTTCGCTTCGCGACGCGATCGCAGCGGGCGCCCCGTTTGAGGGACTGGCATTGGTCGAAGCCGCGTGGGCACGCATGTGTGCAGGCACTAGGGAAAATGGCAGCAAGATTGAGCCGAACGACCCGAATTGGGAAGAATTACGTGTAGCGGCAGGCCGTAGCAAAAACGATCCCGCCGTTTGGCGTGCGCAGCGGCAATATTATGGGGATGTGGCGGATGACCCCGAATTCGCTGCTGCTTTTGACCGCTGGTTAGCCATGATTTGGGACCAGGGTATAGGCGTCGCGCTTGACACCTATCTTGAGAGCTAACGCATGGCACATCTTGGAATAGACCTTAGCATGTCCGGGGTGCACGAATTGCTTGTCGACGCGAACGGCGCACTTTTGAGATCGGTGGAACGGCACCTTGAAACGTGCTGTCCGCATACCGGCTCGTCAAAACATAACCCAAAACATTGGATCGCTGCGCTTGCTGGCGCTATGCAAGATTAGCGTGAAATTCATCCGCAATTCGAATAGAACGTACCTTTTGTTGAGTGTCCGATGTTTTGCAAGTCGCTGCCAATGAGCAAATGTATAGTATGCAACTGCAAGCCCACTTAGTGACAATCGTGAATCTGCAAAATGCGATGCAGAACCGTCTAATTGCAATCAAAACCGCGGAATCTGCATTGCGTTTTTGGTAGAGCAGGGCTCTGAATTCCAGGTGAGGGGCTGAAATGCAAAATTTTTTGTGGTATTTTCGTTGCTACACTTTTTGAGCTCCTCAGGAAATCAACAACATCACACTATAAACCCGTAATGAATAAAAAATATCTCCAGCCATCTTTTCAAACAATTCAGTTTTTCTTCAAAATAGCTATAAGTCCTCTAGGTTTTACAGCGCCAGAATGATTTTCCACTGCTCTTGCCAGTTGGCAGACAGCGAGTGGCGTTGCAGATATTTGGTCTTTAAGTCGCTATGCCACAAAGGCGCTTGGCAAATGGCTCAATTCAATCGCACCTATTCAGCAAATTTGCCATTAGGCGGTA
Organism: uncultured Maritalea sp.; assembly: GCF_937139385.1. NCBI lineage: Bacteria > Pseudomonadati > Pseudomonadota > Alphaproteobacteria > Hyphomicrobiales > Devosiaceae > Maritalea > uncultured Maritalea sp. The sequence goes on from NZ_CAKZPW010000369.1 coordinate 2,543, forward strand.
GGCCCCTGGGACGAGCTGTTCCAATTGATGGTGGAAAATCAGGCTCGTGTGTGTATGTCGACCCTTGCCAAATCGCCCTGAAAGAAGGGACCCTTTTAACGGGGGCTCGCCTACATCGGCCATTGAAATTAATGCTTCGTATTGGCTATCCCATGTTGATGCAAAGTAAAGTCCACGTTCTTTGTCCCAACCATTCCAGTCCTGAGCTGTGATCTTGTTGGGGCCAACGAGCAAGGGATGCTCCGGAAATAGAATTTGGACCTCAGCATTTTGATCTGTCACGCGCCAACGCAGGGATGGCTTGCCTATGGTTAGGGGGGCGAGCGCGGAATTAGTTGGATCCCAATTGTCCCACGGGCGATGATAAAGGCTGACAAGGTTGCCGCCAGCGTGCACCCATTTGTGAAGATTTTTTATCTGCTCAGCAAGAGCCGGGCGCGTGCGCAAGGCGAACACGCCAACCAAAATTGTGTCAAATTCGCTAAAATCGCCACGCAACAGTGCTTCATCGGTTATCTCGCAAATGTCGAAGCCTGCTTGGCCGAGCCAATATCCAGATCGATCACTTCCGCCCGAAATATACCCAATTTTTCCGCTGGGTCGTGCAAGGTCGAGGGCCAACAGGCGGATTTCAGCAGCTTCAGCATAGGTCATTGCCCCTGTATGGGGGTAAGACATTCGGTGTTGAAAAGCTGCCGGCGTACCATCAAGAATTACACCGGCTTTGTACAGACCAGGGCCACAATTGCTATTCTTTGAAATGACAATTTTGTCATCTGTGCAGTCAACATCAAACGGTAGGTCGCCGCTTATTGTCAGCGATGCGCCTTGCGGTGATTTTCGTTCGACGTGAACTTGAATATCCTTAGCGTCCTGAAGGTTGAAGATAAGGGCCGTTTTATCCAGTGTGACTTCGTGGGCACTAACAACGTTGATACGTTCCTCGGCTTCAATTTCAACGGTGAACTGTTGGCCACTTTCCGCAAGATTCATTCGCACAAACAATTGCGCATTGGCCCGATTTGGATGCCACACATCTGGAAGAGGATCCGAAGGTTTTTCATGTTTGGGGATTTCGACATTAAATGCCAGATCATGGGTTTTTGTGATGTTCCACCCTGTTGGTGCTATTACCTCAAAATCTGGAACTTCGCCTGCAGGCGTAAGAATTGTGCCGGTTATTATTTCACCTGGGCGCACCTCGTAGGATGATAATTCCAGGCGCAAGGTTCTATCGCCTGCCAAAAAAAGAGCTTTGCTGAGCTGTTCAACTTTGGCCAACAATCGATGTTCGACTTCGGCCTTTGCCGGTTGAGAACAGGCGGCGAGTGCATTGCGAACATCTTCTAGCGCCAACGCGCAGGCGGTGCGAACTTCTTGATAATTGGGCCATTGGGCTAGAGCTGTATCAATGTGGCTTTGAGCGGAACTCAACATATTTGTAAGTTCAGGCGCGCCAGCAAAGTCCGCCAGATCTGTTAGTGTGCGGGGTAAATTGTCAAAGATCGATGCTTCATCACCGCCATGCCCGTCTGCCGCCCAAGCAAGATTTAGCGGCCATGAAATTTGTGCGCCCGCTTCGTGCCAATTGCCCATGCCTTGTGTCATGTGGAAACTGCGCGATACCTCGCCTATTTGCGAGTAATCCATACCCAAAATTGGGTCGCCGCCGCTGCCATCAATGGAGACCGTTTTCGTTGGCGGTGGCAGATCATCGTCATAGGCGTCGCCTGCGCCAGACCAAGCGGGTAAATAGAGCTTTTTCACCTGCCATACATCAAGCCCTGCTTCTGGGTTGTACGTTGGATCAGCTGCAAGCTTTACAGCTTTAAACGCACTTTGCGTCATCGCACGGTGGTGGCCATGTTGACCAGGTACATCCAAAAAAGTGACAGCGATGATATCCGGCCGTTCTTGCCTTAGGATGTGCACAAATCGCTCCAGTGTGCGGTCTTCCCCCCAAATGTTTAAGGTTTCTTCGCCGCTTTTGGAGAACCCAAAATCACCGAGCGGGTCATTAGGTGTTTGACAAAGCCAATATTGGGTCATGTTGAGCACTTCAGCCGCCCGTTCCATCTCACGCGTGCGAACAATGCCCAATTTCACCTTTGTTTCGGTGCCGATCGCGTTTTGGCCGCCTTCGCCGCGCGTAGAGCAGGCGTGGGAGAGTTTCACCCCGTCTCTAAACCCAATGGCCGCAATCATGCGCGATGTTTCATCATCCGGATGTGCGCCAGTGTTCATAAAAGAGGTGACCGACTTTAGGGATTGAAGGGCTTTCCAAAGCTGGGTGGCTGTTGGTCTGGCATAAGCCTGTTGCAAGCGCTCGCCGTCAGAAATGCTCATGT
>NZ_CAKZPW010000370.1:0-15659 GCF_937139385.1 uncultured Maritalea sp.
GGCTGCAATGGCATTTGCAAATCCAAAATCGTCGGCACGATAACTGAAAAAGGCCTAACCACACTTGATGAAGTGCGCGCACATACCAAAGCCTCTGCGTCTTGTGGCACTTGCACAGGCCTCGTTGAACAATTGATGGCACTAACATTGGGCGATAGCTTTGATGCGAATGCCCAGCAATCTATGTGCAAATGCACCGACTTGGGGCATGGCGATGTTCGTCGCCTCATCAAAGCCAAAGAGCTAAAAACCATCCCTGCGGTAATGCAGGAACTGCAATGGAAAACCTCTTGCGGGTGCGCCAAATGTCGACCAGCGCTCAATTATTATTTGGTGTGCGATTGGCCCGATGTTTATGCGGATGATTATCAGTCGCGCTACATCAACGAGCGGGTGCACGCCAATATCCAAAAAGATGGCACCTATTCGGTTGTGCCCCGCATGTGGGGCGGCATGACCTCCTCGTCTGAGCTGCGGGCAATCGCTGACGTCGTAGACAAGTTCGATATTCCAGCCGTCAAGGTTACGGGCGGTCAACGCATTGACATGTTGGGGATCAAAAAACACGACCTGCCTGCTGTTTGGGCTGATTTGGGTAAGGCAGGTTTTGTTTCCGGTCAAGCATATGCCAAAGGCTTGCGCACGGTAAAAACCTGCGTTGGCAGTGACTGGTGTCGGTTCGGCACACAAGACAGCACGGGTTTGGGCATCAAACTTGAAAAGTTCATGTGGGGGTCTTGGACGCCTGCAAAACTCAAGCTCGCGGTTTCTGGTTGCCCGCGCAATTGCGCTGAGGCCACCTGCAAAGATATCGGCATCATCTGCGTCGATAGCGGATACGAAATCCACTTTGCAGGCGCTGCTGGGTTGGACATCAAGGGCACACAAGTGTTGGGCAATGTCTTAAGTGAAAATGAGGCACTGGAACATGTGGTGGCCTTGACCCAAATGTATCGCGAGCAAGGTTTCTACCTTGAACGGATATACAAATGGGCTGCACGGATCGGGCTTGATGAAATTCGCCAGCAAATCATGGAAAACGACGAACGGCGCAAAGACTATTTCGACCGTTTTGTGTTCAGCCAAAAATTTGCCCAAGTCGACCCATGGTCCGAGCGTGTTTCGGGCAAGGACAAACATGAGTTCAACCCTTTGGCCACACTAGATTTGGAGGCTGCAGAATGAGTGCTGTATCCCTTGCTATGTCTCAATCCCTTGTTGACGTCGGCGCGATCGACGACGTGCCACAAAGGGGCGCACGCTGTGTCAAAAAGGGCGATCTTACTATCGCAATTTTCCGCACACAAGATGATCAGTTCTTCGCGCTTGAAGACAAATGTCCGCATAAAAACGGGCCCCTAAGCCAAGGCATTGTGCATGATGGCTGCGTCACCTGCCCCCTGCACAATTGGGTGATTTCACTCAGTTCTGGCCAAGCCCAGGGGGCTGACGAAGGGGAAACCCGCACCTTCACCGTTGAGGTGCGTGATGGTCGTTTGTTGCTGGATTTGGAGGAAATGGCCTAATGGGGGACACGCCGCCAATTCGCACCACTTGTCCCTATTGTGGGGTCGGCTGCGGGGTTCTTGCCACGCCACGAAGCGATGGCAACGTGACGATTAAAGGCGATCCGGATCATCCAGCGAATTTTGGCCGGCTTTGTTCAAAAGGCATGGCTCTTGGTGAAACATTGGGGTTGGATGGTCGGCTGCTTTATCCTGAAGTCAACGGTCAAAAGACGAGTTGGGATCAGGCGCTCGATCATGTGGCGCAGCGCTTTAAAAGAACCATTGAAACCTATGGCCCCGACTCGGTTGGTTTTTATCTCTCAGGCCAGATGCTGACCGAAGATTATTATGTGGCCAACAAACTGATGAAGGGTTTTATCGGTTCGGCCAATGTGGACACCAACTCGCGGCTTTGCATGTCTTCAACGGTGGCAGGCCATAAACGTGCTTTTGGATCAGACACCGTGCCGGGCAATTATGAAGACTTGGAGCATGCTGATCTTATCGTGCTCGTCGGCTCTAACATGGCCTGGTGCCACCCGGTCTTGTTCCAGCGCATTCTCGCCGCTAAAGACAAACGCCCTGGGCTAAACATCGTGGTAATTGATCCGCGCCGGACGAAAACAGCAGAAATGGCGAACTTGCATTTGCCCATCAATGCGGACGGTGACGTTGCCCTCTTTAACGGGTTGCTGCAACATATTGTCCAAACCCAAATGGTCAACTCCAGCTATGTCGGTGATCATACTGTTGGGTTTAGTGAAGCGGTAAATGCCACACAAATTTCCCAAAAAGACCTGATCAAACGAACAGGCTTGAGCGAGGGACAAATCAATGAGTTTTACTCGCTGTTTGTAAATACTGAAAAAGTGGTCACTTGTTTTAGCCAAGGGGTCAACCAATCCAGTTCTGGCACGGACAAGGTCAACGCCATCATCAATTGCCATTTGGCGACCGGGCGCATTGGGCGCAAAGGCATGGGACCCTTTTCGCTGACCGGGCAACCCAACGCCATGGGCGGGCGCGAAGTTGGCGGTTTGGCCAATATGTTGGCCGCACATATGGACATTGACAATCAAGCGCACCGCGACTTGGTGACAGAGTTTTGGGGAGCGTCGAACCTCGCCCCCAAGCCCGGACTAAAGGCTGTCGAGCTTTTCCGGGCACTTAAATCGGGCGATGTTAAAGCCCTTTGGATCATGGGGACGAACCCCATGGTTTCGATGCCGGATACGGACTTAGTGGCCGAAGCACTTGCCGCCTGCCCGATGCTTGTTGTGTCTGACATGATGGCCAACACGCCAACGATGGGCTTTGCGCAGGTTAAATTGCCCTCGATTGGATGGGGCGAAAAAGGCGGTACGGTGACAAATTCGGAGCGCCGCATTTCGCGCCAACGAGCGTTTTTGCCTGCTCCAGGCATGGCCCGCCCAGATTGGTGGCAAATGGCGCAATTGGGCAAAAAACTCGGGCACGAAGAAGCATTTGGCTTCAAAAACGCGGCGGAAGTCTTCGCTGAACACGCCGCCCTATCGGGATACCAAAACGATGGCACGAGGGATTTTGATATTGGTGTTCATGCTGATGTTTCATCAGAAGAATATGAAGCCCTAAAGCCTTTCCAGTGGCCACAGCCCAAGGAAGCAGAACCATCTGCGACGCGATTTTTTGCTAATGGTAGTTTTTACACTGATGACAAGCGCGGCCGGTTTGTGCCCACCAGACTAGCCGACAAGCAACAGCACAAACCAAAAAGCAAATTTGTTTTGAACACAGGCCGTGTGCGCGACCATTGGCACACAATGACCCGCACCGGCAAAAGCGCCACATTGTCTTCACATATGGGCGAACCTTATTGCGAAATATCGCGGGCAGACGCGCAAAGACTGCACATCAAACCAGCTGATTTGGTCCGCCTTTTCGTCAAGGATCAACAGGTGATCGTTCGCGCACTCATCAGTACCAAACTGAGCGCGGGCCAAGTGTTTTGCCCCATGCATTGGAACAACAATTATGCGTCGATCGGCTCAATCAATCAGCTGGTGAAAGCGGAGCTTGATCCACACTCTGGTCAACCAGCCCTAAAAGCCGCACGAGTAAAAGTTGAGCGCGCAAACATGTCCATTTTTGGGTTCGCGGTCACTCGAAACGAACCGAAAGACTTAAGCGCCGACTATTGGGCAAAAGCCATTACAAGAACCGGATGGCGTATTGAGTTCGCCCACCAGCGCGCACGCGATTTGCCACGGCTGGTGCGCGAGATCGCCAATACTGACGTGACAACAGCCGATGTGGCCTATCATGCGCCTCACGATGATCAACAGCGGCTCGCATGGTTTGATGGTGTGCATTTGCGGACCGCAATTTACATTGCGTCCTCTCCAGTGGAGGTTTCTCGCAGTTGGGCGGCCGGTCAATTGGACACAATATTTGATGAAACCGCCTTGCGCTACAGAATGGTTGCAGGGCGCCCGGGCAAAGATATGCCAGACCCAGGGCCAATTGTGTGTAGTTGTTTTTCGGTTGGCGCCAATCAAATCCTAGACGCTGTAAACGCGGGCTGCACTTCCGTTTCGGAAATCGGCAAAACCCTAAGTGCAGGCACCAATTGTGGTTCTTGCAAAGCAGAAATAAGCGAGTTGATCCATGAACGCTCCCTTCTTGCGGCAGAATAGGTCGCAATCAACATCGGAACGCAAACAACGCATTGAACCACTGAGCGTGTTGCCAGTGTTTTTCAACCTGCAAGCCAAACAAGTGCTGGTGATTGGGGGCACAGACGCCGCAGCGTGGAAAGCTGAACTTTTGGCCGCGGCCGGGGCGAAGGTTTATGTGCATGCGGCACGTTTGAGTGAAGACTTTGAGGCCCTGATAGCCTCAGCACCGCGCCAGTTTTTCAAACGCGACCAACACCAATTGGCGGGTGACATTGCGGACGCGCATTTGTTGATCTGCGATGCACCAAGTGAAAGCGCAGCGAAACATGTGCGCGCCATTGCAAAACTGCACGGGGTGCCGGTGAATATCATCGATCAGCCCGAGTTCTGTGACTTTCAATTCGGCTCAATCGTCAATCGCTCGCCCGCCGTAATTGCGATTTCAACCAGCGGGGCAGCGCCAATATTTGGCCAAGCGATCCGGCGTCGGATCGAAATGATATTGCCAAAAAACCTCTCACGATGGGCGCAATTGGCGCAAAACCTGCGAGATCAAGTCAATCTATTGTTGAAACCGGGTGCTGCACGACGAACGTTTTGGGAGACGTTTGTTGATCGCGCTTTTTCTCACGAGGTCACCTCACAAAGCGAAGACGATCTGCTGACAACATGTCGCGATATTGCAATTGATAAGGGACATTCCACAAAACTGACCCGCATTGGTTATTGCGCCAGTGATCCTGAACTGATCACCATTAAAGCGATACGCGCATTACAATCGGCAGATGTGATTATGCATGGACCAAACACGCCAGCACCAATTTTGGAATTGGCGCGCCGGGAGGCCAAGCGCATTTGCGTTGATGATCCAGAAAATACTGGCAAACCGATAGGCAAACATGTGGTCACCCTGATTGAAGGTGAACCATGCCTATTTGATCAAGCTGAAATAGCGGCACCAAAGACCACTTCATGTGCGCCGGCAACAGCTTGAATTTGAGACTTATCCATCAGGCAAAAGGCCGTGGATAGACCGTCAGCACGTGCTGCGGACTTATCAATAACGCTTAGGCTTTGCCATTTACCGCCTGGCAATCCAGTGCGCGGATCAAGAATGTGCCCGGCAGTGCCCGCTTGATCAAAGAATGTGCCGCCCGGCGCAGAGGTGGCAATTGCAGCGTTTGAGAGCTCTAGTTTTTGCCCCCTATTCGCCAAAGTGATTGGCCATGCAGCCCCACTTGGGGAAACGCCAACTGCCGAAATCTCTCCTGTGTTGACGAGAACATTTTGAACGCCTACTTGGCGCAAAAGATTTGCGACCTTGTCAGCGATGTAACCTTGGGCAATGCCGTTAAATGTGAGTGCCATACCGGGCTTGTTGAACACGATCATTTCAGGTGAAACCGACAGGTTCGACCAACCCGTTTTCGCTTGCGCAGCTTTGATCTCGCTTTGTTTCGGTGCAGAACCCGCTGCGTATTTTTTTGCATAGAGCGCCCACAAGGGTTGCACCGTTGGATCGAATGCGCCAGCTGTTTCTTTGTGAATGCGGTCGCTTATGTTGAGCAAATCAATGAGTTCAAATGCGGGAGCTGTGAGCGTGCCATCACGGTTTAGAACGGACAATTGGCTGTCGGCTTGATAAAGCGAAAACACCTTTTCAAGTCGCACGATTTCCTTCAGCGCTTTGTTCAGCAATGCATCAGCGTTGGGGTGATCCAACACGATATTCGCGTTTGCCCCTAGTGCAACACCGCGCCAATTGAGCGCTGATGCAGATGCGACAGAACCAAGCATGGGCAAAGCAGCAGCACCGGCCAATATAGAGATTACACGACGACGAGAAATCATTGATCTGATCCTTCTTGAGTGTCCACCGGCGCAAGCACGGCTTCGGCAGATATTTCGCTTAGCAATTGCACAGTGCCACCACGCAAATTGGCAAACTCGGTCGCTTTGTCTTTGTTCGAAAACGGCGCGAGTTCGGGCGCGCCCATGCCGCCTGTCGCGTCTGAGCCGACAACAAAATAGGCTTCGTCAGCGCGGATCCAGTTCATTTCGCCTGGCTCCGACCAGCTTTTGGCTTCGCCCATATCGTTGACATACATCACCAATATCTCGGCGGATTGCTCAGGGGACTTGATATAAGCCAAACCGTCGCGCACTTGGGAAAACCACAAAGGTTGGGGCATGCCCGCAAGGTACATTTGTGCCTTTGGGCCTTGATGTTCCAAAATCACCATTTGGCAATAATGGCCCGCAGCTTCTTCGGTTAAGGCAATGGGTTCAGGTGTGGGTTGCACCGCAGCTTCGCTTGAGCACCCCGCAAGCACCAATGCAAATGCGAGTGCGAAACCGTTTTTTATTGTGATCATGGTTCCACCTTTCTAAAGGCGAGAAGGGCAAACAGTAGGGCAGCAACCGGCCACAAAAGCAATGAGGTTAATTGGCCAAAGAATCCGGTGACACTGCTTGCGGCACCAAGGCCAGAGGCGAGCATATTGACAGATTGATCTGGCATATTGAGCAAGCGGAATGCATCGGCTGGGTTGGCCACTAGCGCGTAAGGGAAGATGGTTTTTGAAAAAGCACCGCCTGCATCCGTCACCAGCGCGCCGAGCAGGCCAAGATCGTAAAGCACCACCGCAATCAACCATAGGCCAATGGCGACGCCTGACGCTGCGCCAGTTTGTTTTACCAATGAAGAGATCGTGTAGCCGAGCCCCAAAAATGTCGCACCAAGGGCAAGCGAGGTGAAATAGAGCGCTGCCAGTGGTCCCCACTCAATTGCGCCGGTGCCATGTCGTGAGACGATGATGGCCGTTGTGAGCGCCAAACCGATGGCGATGGCGACACCAAGCACCATCAGGTGGGCGATGAATTTTCCCAGCAAGATTTCTGCGCGTGACAATGGATATGAAAGCGAAAGCGTAAGCGTGCCGCGTTCAGCTTCCCCCGCAATCGCATCAAACGACAAAAGCAAGCCAATCAAAGGCACCAAATAGACGGATAAGGTGGTGATGGAGGTAATGGCAATGGTCATTGGGCTTGCGCCTAAAACGCCAGTTGGCGCATTGCCAGCAACGGTTAAAACCACATTGAACATGGCCATCAAAATGATGGCTGTGGCCACCCATAGGTTGCGGCGGGCGATCAGCAATTCAAGCCGTGCGATGGATATGATTGATGTCATGATTGTTGCTCCTCAACTCGGGAGAAATGACGGTAAAGCTCTTCAAGGCTGGCCGGGGTTACATCCACATCTTTGACCACAGGGCCAAGCGCTGTGATGGCAGACAAAACACCAATTTTTTCATCCGGCGTGCAAACCAGTTCAAGCGACTGGCAATTGACCCGTTGTCCCCCCAATTGTTGGTTGACCCCTTCAATGGTGTCGTTTGTCGCGGTGACTTTGAACTTGATCGGCAAGCTCGCCAGATCACGTAGCTTTTGCAAGCTGTCATTAGCGACCAATTGCCCTTTGGAAAGGATCGCAATTCGGTCCGTGCGCAATTCCAACTCGGTTAGCGCGTGAGAGGACAACATCACAGCGGAGCCGTTGTTCGCCAGTTCTTCAACGATATCGTAAAACTCATGGCGGCTCACCGGATCAAGGCCGCTGGTGGGCTCGTCCAAGATGGCAAGCTTTGGCTGTCCCAGAACGACCTGCGCCAAGCCAATGCGTTGGCGCATTCCTTTGGAATAGGTGCGGATCTTGCGGTCCGCGGCATGGGCCAACCCTACCCGGTCTAACAGGTCGTCTGCTTCTTTGAGCGGCGTAGATTTTAGGCGTGCAAAATGATGCAATTGCTCGCGCCCGGTAAGTGATCCATGAAAGGCAACGCTTTCGGGCAGATATCCGGTTTGTTTGCGCGCGGCGGCGGAGCCGGGTTGGCACCCCAACACCTCAATAGCGCCAGCAGTGATTGGCATTAGACCGAGCACCATTTTGATGATCGTGGTCTTGCCCGCACCATTGTGGCCCAAAAGCGCGACGCGCTCCCCGGCTTCCACGTTCAGCGAGACATCTGACACCGTTTCAAGCGTGCCATGGCGTTTGATTACATGTTCAATTTTAAGGGCAGGCATTAGTTTTCCTCCCATTGTGTAAGAGTTGGCAGGTCTGGCTGCATTAAAGGGGCGCGGTCCACAACGCCGCCCGGCAACAATGCCGGAAATGCGGATTGTGACCAGCGGATCAATTGCACTGCAGGCGATCCAAGCAAGGATTTGGCCGCAGGTTGGGTCCACAATACGTGATCCATAATATCGTTTGGGCGGTAGGCAGCGTCCGCAATGCCGTTTCCATCCAAGTCAAAGGCGGCATGATCGGACCAATAGTTGCCTTTTCCATCAACACTCCAGTCCACCCATTTGGACCCCACATATTTCACCTGCGTGCGGTTTGAAACAAAGGCGTTTGAAACAAATGAGTTGCGCTCTGAGCCAGCGGTAAAATGAATGCCGATTTGGCACTGGGAAAACAGGTTGCGGCTAAAGTCGTTCTTATGCGCATTGTAAATGAACACACATTTTTCACCGCCTTCTTCAATTCGGTTGCCAAGAACAGTGCTTTTGTTGGTATAGTTGAGCATGATGCCATGGTCGCGATCGCCACGGCTTAGATTGCCTTCAATCACCACATTATCCGAATACATGATGGCATAACCAAGGTGATTTCCAAGAGATACATTGTTGCGCACAATAGAGTTATTCGCATGCATATAATGGATTGCAAAACGCAAATCACGCATCCGGTTGCCCGTGAATTCGTTCTTTTTGGAGGTATTGACGAAAATGCCGTCGCGCCCATAGCGAATGTCATTGCCAATGACTTTTGAGCCGGTCGCGTTCCAAACATAGATGCCGTTTCCCCGATCGTTCATGCGATGATCTAAACGGCCTTCGATTTTGTTGTGCTGAACCAGTGCATTTTTGGTGCCGTGGATATCAACCCCCACCAAATTACCCAATAAAATGTTGTTCTCGATCAGCGCACGATCAGCCCCCTTGCCGGTGATAATACCAGCATCGCGGTTTTCGCGATCTGACCCCGACCCCGTGACGGTGACACCGCGTACCGTGACGTCTTTGGCATTCACCACAATGACAGAGCCGATTTCATTGCCTTTGATGTGGGCATGGCCGAGCCCATCCAGAACCAAAGGCACATTAATCTCAATTGGTCCTTGATAGGTACCAGGCGCAAGGCGGATGATGTCACCCGCCTCAGCTTGTTCTAAGGTGATGGCCAATGCATCGCCTTCAGGCACAACTTGCCAGTCGCGAGCCACGGCGGTGGCAGCGCTTGAAATGACCAACAAAAAGGCGAGAAGGCGAAGCATTAGTTTTTCAATCCTTATTTGGGTTCTACAAACATACGGCCGCGCATTTCCATGTGCAGCGCATGGCAGAACCACTGGCAATAGAACCAGTGCACACCAGGACGGCCCGCAATGAAGGTCACAGAAGCGGTGGCTTGTGGGCCAACTTCCATTGCCACATTGTGGTTTGATAGTGAGAAGCCGTGTGTCAGATCATCAATATCATCAAGGTTTGTGACGTAAACCGTTACCTCGTCACCCTGCTTCACAGAGAAGCTTTCAAGTGAGAAGTTAGGCGCCATTGATGTCATATAGACACGAACTTTGTTGCCGTCACGAATGACTTCTTCAGAACCTTCTTCAAGATCCACGCCATCCGCTGCAGCTTGTGCTTTTGCATCATCAAACATTGGATCATTGCGATCCCAAACAGCATTTGGGTTCACTTTTGAAGCGTGAACAATGATTGAATCGTGTGGTTCAGCAAAAGTTGGGCCATCGTGAACGATCTTCATTTCATCAGATGAAATGTCGATCAATTGCTCGTTTTCAGGCTTCAAAGGACCAACGTTTAGGAAACGGTCTTTTGAGAACTTGTTCATTGAAACAAGCCATTTGCCATCAGCTTCAGCGGTTTCACCCATTGAAGTTGAGTTGTGACCAGGTTGGTACGCAACATCAACTTTTGAGATGATTGGATCAACATCTTCACCCGCATAAAGGCGGATGGCCTTGTCGATGTTCCATTTCACCACTTGGCTGTCCAAGAACAAGGTGGTGAAGGCATTGCCTTTGCCGTCGTATGCTGTGTGCAATGGACCTAGGCCCAATTCAGGTTCAGCAACAATAGCTGAACGAGGATCAGCGTCTTCGTTGAACAAGGCGTCAAGTTTTGTCACATCAATAACAGAAACAGTTGGCGACAATTTACCAGCCACACAAACGTGACGTTTGTCTGGAGCAGTGTTAATGCCGTGTGGGCTGTTTGGAATTGGGATGTAACGTGTGTACTTTTTGTTTGAGCCTTTGCGGCCATCAATGATCGGCACACCGTTGAGCATTTGAACGTCGCCATTGGCCACGCCTTTTTCGATCTCTGCAAGATTGAACACAACAACGTGGTCCATCTCGTTTTCGGTCATCTCACCAAGGTTCATACCCATTTCTGAGTTGTAGCTTGTTGAGAAGGCGTATTTGCCTTGGTAATCACAATCGGTGTTATCAAGGTTGCCAGAAACCATGACCTGCCAGCTTACTTTCATCTCATCGCCATCAATGGCTGAGAAGATGTTTGTGTAGGTGGACACATCATGCATGGTTGAGCCGTCGTTCACCAATGGTGCTTCGTGCTCAGAGTTGGCAAACACATAACCGGTACGTGGGAACTTTTGTGGGCGCAAGCCGTGAATATCGTGCGCATTTGGGATCTCAATGATCTTATCGCATTTCATCACGTCAAGACGCACACGGGCTACACGGGTGTTGGCTTTGTCGTTCATGAACAAATAGCGGCCATCATATGTGCCGTCAGTGAAAGACATATGTGGGTGGTGAAGGTCACCATTGTCATATGTTTTCATGCCACTGTCAGCGAGGAATTGTTTTGTTTCCTCGGTCAAACCTTCAGTCAAAATTTTCAATGACTCGTTGGTTTGGCCCCAACCTGTTGCAGAACAACGGTTGAACACTGGCACACGCATCAGTTCGCGCATGGACGGCACGCCCAAAATACGCAACTCGCCGGCTTGGCCTGATGACCAGAAACCGTAATATTCGTCCAATTCGCCCGGTGCAAGTGAACTGCTACCTTCAGATGCTGCTGCTGGTGTTGCCAACAAGGCGGCGCCACCGGTTGCAGCTAAGGAGCCAGCGAGAAATGCGCCAGCACCTGTTCCGGAAAGAAGTTCCCGGCGGGAAATCCCGTCTTTTTTTGCTTCATTGTCAGACATAGTAGCTCTCCTTTATGCTAATGTCTTAGGATGATTTTTTTGTATTCAGCAGCGCTTCCATTGCTGCTTTTGATGCCGCATCACTTTGTGAGCGACGCTCCCGTCCTTTTCGCTTTTTGATACAGACAGGGCATTTCTGGTCGTCCTGATAAAGCACCTGGCAGTGCAAACAGTTGACGCATTCATTTGGATTGATTTCGCCAGTAGGATGGATCGCCTGAACGGGGCATTCGTTCGAACAAGTTTGGCAGGGGCTGCCGCACTCTTTGTAACGCTTCAGCCAATCAAACATGCGCATCCGGGCGGGGATCGCCAGCGCAGCGCCCAATGGGCACAGATAACGACAATAGAACCGCTCAATGAACAGGCCAGCGCCCAAGATCACTGTTGCAAACACCACAAAGGGCCATGCACGATCAAACTTGAGGATGATAGCGGTCTTGAACGGCTCAATTTCTGCATATTGCTCGGCCATGGGGATTGAAACCAATGACAGGCCGAATAGACCCAAGAAGATCATATATTTGAGTGGCCAAAGGCGCTCGTGCAGTCCCCATGGGAGTTCCCATTGTGGTACTTTGAAAAAACGCGCGATTTGGTTTGAGATTTCTTGCATGGCGCCGAACGGGCAGAGCCAGCCGCAATAGGCGCCGCGTCCCCAGAACAAGAGGGCGGCGGCAACTGAGAACCACAGAATAAACACCAGTGGGTCAAGCAAGAACGCATCCCAGCTGAAACCGCTTTGCAATGAAGCCCCAAGCGCCATCAAATTGACGATAGACAATTGAGCGTTCTGGCCCCAGCCAAGGAAGACCAAAGTCACCACCAAAAAGCTCATGCGGAACCAATAGAAGAAACGCGCATTGCGGGTGAATTGCTTTTGGAAGAAGAAGGTGGCCGTCAGCACTGCGAGCATGACGCCAAGCACCACAATTTCAAATTGCTTGTCGTTCCAAATGCGTTTCCACAATGCAGCACGCGCTGCTTGATCGTCTGTTTGATCTACAGCCGAAGCGACCGGTGCAACCGCGGGCAAAGGAGCCAGATATTGCTCTGGCAATTTATACCCCAGATCAAAGGTGAGGAAGGTCTTATCTACTGGCCCAACTTCCCGGTGCGACAACAATTGTAGGCGCCAAGGTTTTGTGGGATCAAATTCTGCATCTGAGCGAATTTTGAACAGATCAAGCTCGGTAAAGCTTGGGGCACCATCGGCCGCAATATTGCCCAATCGGCGCTGATCTTTGTCGTGGAAACGAACAGAGATATCGCCTTGAATGAGCTGAATACGATCAAAAATGCCGCCTCGTACATAGCCCGAGCCTTTGAAGGAATAGAGCCCGCGCCCTGCGATTAAGATGGCGCTTTCACCTTCTTTGAGCCAGCCCTTTAGGTTGGTGTATTCCGCTTCGCCCAACAGGCTTAGGCCAATACTTGGCGCAGAAACCAAAGCGGTGTGCATGTCAATATATGTGGTTTCAGGATCTTTATTGATGGGGCGTTTGATGGCGCGAGGGTCGCCTGCCTCTTCAAACGCTTCATTGATTTGGCCAACGTCCAAGGTTAGGCGACGCACAGTGCCATCGCCGGACATGGTCTGCCAATCACTGATCAAGCTCTCATCGGCATTGAGTTCGCGGGCGGGGGTGTTGTCGGTTTTCGCATCGCTCAACCCACCTAACCCAAGCGCACGCGCCACTTTGATTGCTGATCGCACGATGGAATCATCAATAATCATGATGGTTACTGTTGCGCCAGAGATAATGTCTAGATCATGCGCAGAGCCGCCAGCTGCCGCCTCTTTGACGATATCCAATCCCTTGTAGCTGGCAGTGAGCTTTTTGATTTTGCTGTCCGGAATACCAATCAGCACAATTGGTTCGGAGTGTTTAACCAGCTCTGCGCCCAACAGTTTGCCGTCTAAATCGATTGCGGCCATCACATGGATTGGCTTGCCCGAATAACCTGTTGTGCCAACAAAGTCAGAGGTGATGAAGGCATAGCCCAAAACGTCTTGCCCGCGCAGAATTGGCGCCACCGGCAGTTGAGCATTTATGTTGCCATAGCTGGTCGCCTCAGGCGCAAAGAATTGCGCTTCCACTTTGGGCAGGAATTTTTCAAGGATAGGTCGCGCGGTTTGGGCGAATGCTGCGCTGGCATTAAATGCAAGGGCAAGCGCCACGACGGCGAGAAGGATAAAGGGTGGAAGTGCTGGTTTGAACTGCCTCATGAGAAATCTCCCATGCGGCGCACGCGTGCTGAAGCGTTGATATACATATTAACTCTATCTTTGACTGATGGCGGGCCGCGCGTCATTGGCGCGCGGTTCTGTGCAGAGCTTTTTGAGGCAATGTTTTGAGCTCGAAGCTGGACGTTAGAGCTTGTCAGCATATGAGCAAAGTTTTGGGTTGGCGGCACAATCACCAGCCGCGATGCGCTGGCCAAACAGTCCGAACATTTGGCGCAGTTTGGGCAAGGGCGTTCATTATCTTCTTCGGCGTTGCCACCACTGCTTTGCACCAAGACCACACCTTGCTCACTACAAATCACATCAAAACTTGTCGCCGCTTGAGCGGAAAAGCTTTGTGTAAGCAGCAGCAGCACCGCCACAACGAGCAAAAACTCACCTGCGATCGTTTGAATCGCATGGTGGAGCATTTTTTTGCTGTTGTGTGTGCGGTGCGCAGACATGTTTGAACCGTTTCCTGATTACGGTTGCTGGATACGCCTTGCTTGCGGAAGAGACTTTGTTCTAGATCAAATAGAATGGCGTTCACCCAAAAAATCGACTAATTGGTCAAATACAATTGGTGGCCGCAACTGTTCCTTCATTGCGCTGCATCAAATTGCCGCCTTGATGTTTACGATATGAATGTCCACAACGTCGGTTCAACTAAAACAAAGAGAGTTGTTTCATGAAACTTACACATCTAGCGCTGAGCGGTTTGCTTGCTTTTTCAGCCTTCGGAACTGCCGCTGTAGCGCAGGATTTTGATCGCGCAGCGGAAATCGAAGCAGCAATAGCAGCTGGTGACATCGCTAAGGGCGAAAAAGTATTCAAAAAATGCAAGGGCTGCCATAAGGTCGGTGACAATGCAAAGAACTCTGTGGGCCCGCAGCTAAACCATTTCTTTGGTATCGAAATTGGATCAAGCGCAGATTATAAATATTCAGATCCGCTTTTGGAATTGAAAGCCACGGGTCAAGTTTGGGATATTGAAGCACTTGATGCGTTTTTGAAAAAACCAAAAGACTATATCGCCAAAACCAAGATGACATTTGCCGGGCTGAAAAAAGAAGATGATCGTGCCAATGTTCTTGCCTATTTGGCCAGCATCCAAGTTGCTGAGTAGTACGGCTATTGCCTACCGGCTTTATGATGATTCAAAAAGGGCGTCCTCGTGACGTCCTTTTTTGTATCTTGCGTTATTCTCATGTTCGAAGGGGTGCAAATTTTGCCGATTGCCCAATCGCTCAGGCCGTTGAAAACAATTCCTTATAAACACCCAAATACGCGCTGGCCATTTGTTCGGCGGTAAAGTGCGCTTGAAAGCGGGCGCGCGCATTGCGCCCAAGTTCCAACGCAAGCTCTTGATCACCCCAAAGCTGATCCATTGCCCGGCGCAATGCATTTGGCTCTGAATGTGGACAGATTAAACCGGTCACATTGGCCAAGTTCACATAGGACGTTCCCGTACCAATTTCACAGGTTATCATCGGTTTGCCAAACATGGCGGCTTCGATAAGAGAAACCCCGAACGCCTCCGAACGCTGATTGGAGGGAAACACAAATCCTGTACAATTTCTTAGCAGCGCGCTTTTTTCTTCAGCGCTGACCTGGCCTAAGAAATGCACATTGTCTGCGCCAATGGTCTTGGCCAGCGCCTCCAACTCGGCCCTTTCCGGACCGTCCCCAGCAATCGCGATGGGGTAATGGGCTGATTTTGCAGCCATCACCAAGTCTTTCAGGCCCTTATAATAGCGCAGCACGCCAACAAACAAGAAATAGCGTTCACCAAGCTGTGGCCGCCACTTCTCAGGCACGGCCAAAGCTTCACCCTCAACAAATGAATCTTCAAGGCCCAGCGGGATAACGCTGGTTTTGTTTAGAAACTGTGCCAAGGTCTTGCTGGTATCAACGTAGTTTGGCGAGGTGGCCACCAGGCGGTCGACCTTTTTCAAAAAACGCTTTTTGAGCGGTTCATATACGGCGGACAATAG
>NZ_CAKZPW010000371.1:0-1958 GCF_937139385.1 uncultured Maritalea sp.
GATTGAAGATCACGTCTTCTGGGGTGCCAATATGAGCGTTCACAAAACGGGTTTCTTCTAACAAACCAAATCCGGGGGCCGGAAACGGTTCTCGCCAGTCGCCTTTATAATAGCGTGGTGCATCACCCTCGTAAGGGGTAATGATCTTGGTGAGTTCTGCCACCCAATCTGTTCGTTCATCGCGCACATTCCACACCAGTCCAAACCGCCCGCCTGGTTTTAGGATCCGGTGAATTTCTGCAACTGCTGCTGATGAGGCGAACCAGTGAAACGACTGCGAACAAACAAGAATATCAACGCTGTCATCATCCAAAGGCATTTTGTCGGCGGTGCCCTTGATCACCTCAACTTGCGGCAAATCTGCGGCCAACTTCTCGCGCATTGCATCAACTGGATCAACTGCGATTACGTGTTCTGAAATGTCACATATACGCTTGGTGAATTTGCCGGTGCCTGCACCTAAATCAACCACAATAGAGTTTGGCTCAGCCCCCAATTTGTCGCGCAACCACGTAAAAACCTGTGGTGCATAATCGGGCCGTCCACGCTGATATTTATCGGCTGCGGATTGATAGCCTTTTGCGGCACTTTGGTGGACTGTACTCATAGAGCCTCTAGGTATTAGAACTTACCGCCAGTTTTGAAATTACCATGTTTGCGTGTGCCTTTTGACCCCTGACGGGAAGAACCGCGTGGACGCGAAAAATCGCTGCTGGGGGTGCCAAATGATCCAAAATCCAAATTGCCTTTGCTCCAAGGACCGGATTTTGAGCGTTCATTCTTGCTGCTACTCGAGCGCGGGGTATACCCAGACCCGCGTTGTGCATCTTGCCATTGTCCCCAATAGCCGGCAGCGGTAATAGCGCCCTTCAAAAACTCACCAAGCATGTCTTCAACCAAATCATCGTCAAACTTCATGCGTGGGTCGTCAAAGTTCGATTTTTTGAACTCCCACTCGATATCTTCCAGTTCGCGACGGCGCGCAGCTAGTGTTTTCAGGCGGACCTTGGCTTCGTTGATATCGTCATCCTGCTCCAAAATCTCTGCGCGGACAGCGTCAATTTTGCGAATGATCAAATCATCCTCGCGACTGGAAGTTTGTCGGGCCGCGTCGTAAAGCTCAGAAATGGTTTCGCGTTGCAAGCCTTCTGTCAGCGTTTCCACTGCTTCGCGATAGGCGCTGTCGCCACCATCAGACAATTTGGTGTGCTTGCGGGCCAATTCGTCGCGCTCATCCTCAAGCCGCACCTGTGCTTCGTCAATTGCGGCGATTTCCTTTTCAGCTTTTTCAGAATTCAGCCGATAGGCTTTTCCACCCGCAGCATCAAATGCTTTGTCTTCAAGCTTTTTAAGCTTTGCGTGCTCAGCGTCAGCATCCTCAAGCAAACGTTCTGCATGTTCGCGCAAGCGCATTGGGATTTCATTGAGAATGGAGAAGTTTGGCTTTGCGTCATGATAGCGGATCATCTTGGCGATCATCTTGTCAAAATAGCGCACCAGATTATTGCCGCCATATGCGCTGGTGCCAAAACCTGTTTCCCACAAGTACATAAACAAAGGGTCTTCGCGATAGGGCTTGCCCTTTTCATCGCGATCCTTTTCGGCAACTTCGGTTTTCTTTAGTGCATGCTCGGCAATGCTTTTCGCCTCATTGGAACTAGCCAATTGAGCTTGATATTTTTCGTCCGTCTTAAGTCCTTTGAAAACCGCACCGCTCAAGGCATCCAGTTCTGCTTCAGCCTTTTCGTAGACGGCCTGTGCTTTTGCCCGTTCAGCAAGGATTGATTTGATCTCGCCATCAATCTCATCAAGCCGCGCCCCAAGTTCATTATATTGCCCTTCGTGCGCTTCAAGGATCGAGCGGGCTTGCTTTTCAGCACGAGAGATTTCGCCAGTAATTTCCCCAAGGTAATTCAGCGCATGGCGAATATCCATAGCCAAGAAATCACCAGAAATAC
>NZ_CAKZPW010000372.1:0-8460 GCF_937139385.1 uncultured Maritalea sp.
TATGTCCATCACCTATGCTATAGGTGTGGGCATTGTTTCCTCATATTTGCCTGTGATTTTGTTGAAAAACAAAACCACAAAGCGCCAACAATCTATTCGCAGCGCTTGGTCTGATTGTCTTGATTTGTTGCTATTGTGTGTGGAAAGCGGCATGTCGATCGAGCATGCATTTGCCAAAGTGGCGAAAGAGATTTCTACGCAGAGTGAAGAATTGGGCGAAGAGTTGACCCTAACGACAGCCGAATTGTCGTTTCTGGACAAACGTTCACGCGCGTTTGACAATATGGCGCAACGAACAGGCTTGGACGAAGTGAAATCGGTGATGACTGCACTTATTCAGTCTGACAAATATGGTACTTCCGTTGGTAGTTCATTGCGGGTCATGGCTGAAGAGGGCCGGGAAATGCGTATGATGGCTGCTGAACAAAAGGCCGCTGCCCTGCCGCCAAAGCTAACCGTGCCACTGATCCTATTCTTCTTGCCAGTGCTGTTTATCATGATCATGACGCCAGCACTGCTGACTGCATTTGCGGTGAATGGCCCGAACTAGGCCCATGCGATTGCGCTCTACCTGAAGATCAAATGCAAAACGCCCAATTTCGTAATCTACGGAATCGGGCGTTTTAAATTTCTATCAGAGATCAGCTAGGACTATTTCTTGCCCTTGATTAGATCCCACTTGTTCTGTTGTGTCAGTAAGGCCCGGATATAGGCCATATTGCTCTCAACGACTTCAGGTGTAAGCTCTGCTGCATAAATTGCGCGAGCTTCATCAAAACGCCCTTGTAGCCCAATAACCAACGCAAGGTTTTGTCGAATGCGTCCGGTCGCACCCGGCAGGCCTTTTGCTTTGCGCAAATACTTCTCAGCCTGCACCAAATCTCCGGTCATGGCATAGGAAAGTCCCATATTGGCATGTAGACCGGCTTCGTTTGGTGCTGTCACCATTGCTTGTTGATATAGGTCGCGCGCTTCCGCGTTGCGCCCCATTTGGTCAAGGATTGCACCTTTAACGCTCAAGCTGTTCCAGTGTGGCGCTTCAACACGAATGGCCATATCAATGATGTTCAGCGCTTGGTTGAACTGACCATTGGACGCCAGCGCCTTTGCATAGGCCAATGCTACATCTCTGCTACGGGGGTGCTCAGTGCGCGTGCGTTCAAGCACCGACACAGCCTGACCTGGCTGGCCAGCGGCGCGAAGGGCTGCTGCGTAATAAATGGCAATGCGTATATCACGTGGCTTGTTCTGGTACTTCTGTGCAAAATCTTGAACTGCTGCTTGTTTTTGCACCTGTGTAAGCGCTGAAAAATCAGGTGTGCGAATTTCGCTGCCGCCACGGCTGGCTGCACATGCATTTAGCGCTATCGCGGCAACGCCGGCCAGCGCAAGCGTGCGAAACTGTTTGAAGGGGATGGAGCGATGAAACTGCACAGAAATTTCTCCAAATGGCGCATGACCCGTTCTAGGCAAGCTCCTAATTTCAATAAATCATTAACCCTAACAGGCGGTTAAAACGATCGAGCAGAACCATTTGCAAAGCACTCAAATGCGCGATATTTCTGAACCACAAATCAAAAAACAAGACGGGATATCATGACCAAGACCATCACCTGCGTGTGGCAAGGCGATCAGAGCCAACTTGCTAAATTGAACGAAAATCAAACCAATTGGCTCAAGGCCAGCAAGTTTGAGGGGCGAGCAGGGGAACTTGTTGCCGTTCCAACCGCTACTGGCGAAATTGATCAATATGTCTTTGGGATGGGTGAGCGCGAAAAATCGCACCCGATGGTGACAGGGCTTGCAGCGTCTCAACTCAAGGACGGCGAATTCGATTTGCGCGGAGAATTTGATAATCCTGATATAGCAGCGTTGGGTTTTCGTCTTGGTGGCTATCAATTCACCAACTTCAAAAAATCCGAGACCAAAGTTAGTTTGGGCGATGTCGAAGGCGCGGACAAAAACGAGGTTGCGCTGATGGCAGAAGCGGCGGAGCTGGCCCGTGATTTGATCAACCGTCCTGCAAATGATTTGGGACCAGAAAACTACGAGGCGACCATCCGCGAATTCGCACAAAAACATGGCGCCAACGTGCGCTCGATTGTTGGCGATGATCTGCTCAAACAAAATTTCCCAATGATTCATACGGTTGGGCGCGCTTCCGCTCAAGCACCACGCTTACTTGATTTTACCTGGGGGGCTGAAGATGCGCCAAAGGTTACTTTGGTCGGCAAAGGCGTAATTTTTGACAGTGGTGGTTTGGACATCAAACCGGCCGCTGGCATGCTCTTGATGAAAAAGGACATGGGCGGTTCGGCCAACGTACTTGGGTTGGCGCATGCCATCATGAGTGCGAAACTGAACGTTAGGCTCCGCGTTCTCATACCCGTTGTTGAAAATGCCATATCAGGCAATGCGTTCCGTCCTGGTGATGTATTGCCATCCCGAAACGGCATGACGGTAGAAATTGGCAACACAGATGCTGAAGGCCGTTTGGTGTTGGCTGACGCTTTGTCGCTTGCGGATGAGGAAAGCCCCGAGATCGTCATTGATATGGCGACATTGACGGGAGCTGCACGTGTGGCTGTTGGCACAGAACTCGCGGCATTGTTTTCAAATGATGATGCTTTTGCCAATGAAATAATGGCCGAGGGCATTCCCGCGTCTGATCCATTGTGGCGCTTGCCGCTTTGGGACAATTATGATGAGCTGCTCGCTTCGCCAATCGCCGATGTGAACCATGTTTCCCTTGGCGGATACGGTGGGGCCATCACCGCAGCTCTTTTCTTGCGTCGTTTTATCAAAAACACCAAGAGTTGGAGCCATATGGATATGATGGCGTGGGCAGATAAGCCGCGCCCCGGCCGACCACTTGGTGGCACCGAACAGGGACAACGTGCTGCCTATTTGGCACTAAAGAAGCGGTTCGGCTAATCCCAACGCCAAAGCACCTCCGTCAAGCGGCGGGGGTGCCCGATCTACCATCGCGTCCGTGCCATGAAAGGCGGTTGCGGTGGCTGATGTTGCTATCAGGTCGGCGCAGTTCTAATAACCGCGCTCTACGTCCACCAAATGCTTCAATTCACCCGATTGTTCATAGCTGTTAATCTGAGATGTGACCAAGCGTACGCCAGCTTCCAAACCAGAAATTGCGGCAATGTGGGGGGTGATGTAACAATTATCCAACGCCCATAATTCGCTGCTGGTCGGCAATGGTTCAACTTTGAATACATCAAGACTGGCAGCTGCCAATGTGCCACCTTTCAGCGCCGCGACGATATCATCTTCGTTTTGATGGCCGCCGCGCGCAGCATTAACAATGCAAGGGCCGCCGGGCAAATGCCCGCGCCGCAACTTAGAGAAGTTTGCCATGCACAATATGTCTTGTGTTTCAGGCGTCAGGGGCAAAAGGCAAACCAAAATATCAGTGCGCGATAAAAACTCATCGAACTTGGCAGTGCCTGAAAACTCTTCGATCCCACCTATGCCTTTAGGGTTGCGCGACCAACCCGCAACGTTATAGCCGAGCATGGAAAGCTTTTGGGCCGCATCTTTGCCCAGCTGGCCAAGCCCCATAATGCCAACATTAATCGTTGACGCACGCTCCGGATAATACTGATCCCATTTGCGTTGCGCTTGCTCGCGCTTATAGCGCGTGGCTTGTCGATGATGCATGGTAACATTGGCGACGACGTAATCGCTCATACATTGCGTTAGTGTATCGTCTACAAAACGTACTACAGGCACACCGCGCGGTAACTTGGGGTGTTTCACAATGCTGTCAACACCTGCACCGAGCGAAAAAATCACTTCCAAGTTATCCAGCCCGTCAAAGGCATCTGCCTCCGGTTTCCACACATATAGATATTTAATTTCTTCTGGCGAATATTGGTCCTGCCGCGTTACAACTTTATGATTTGGCAAAGCCTTTTGAAATGCGCTTGCCCACTCACGTTCACTCACGTCGCTCAGATGCATCAAAAAGGTCATGAAAACTCCAAAGAAAAAAGGCCGCACCTTTATGGCACGACCTTTGAAATTCGTCTAATCGCTAATTGCGTTCAGCGCGCGCTTACTCGGTCGGGAATGCGACAGGTGAAGCAGACAATGTTTGCAAATATGCAAGCAAGTCAGCACGATCTGTCTCTTTCTTCAAACCAGCAAAGCTCATTTTCGTACCTGGTGCGTAGTCTTTAGGTTTGGTCAAGAAAGCGTTTAGGTCATCATACGACCAAACTTTGCCCTCGGCTTTGTAGCCGTTAAACACGTCGGAGTACCCAAAACCATCAACACCAGCAATTGGACGATCAACAACGCCGTAAAGTGCAGGTCCAACCTTGTTCGCACCACCTTCGTCAAATGAATGACAAGCTGTACATTTTTTGATGAGTTTCTCGCCGCTTGCGGCATCCGCGTTTGCCAACAAAGCTGCAAGAGAAACTTCTTCCACCACTGTTTCTGCGCCGTCACCATCGCTATGCCCAGCGTCAGCAGCTTCAAGCGTATAACCGCCGCCACTTCCCGCGACTGGGTGGTAAACAGTTTCTGCCAAGAAGCCGCCCGCCATAATGAACAGCAATGTGCCCAAAACGGCACCGAAAATTTTCTGCAGGTCAATCCAATTCATTTTATGCCTTCTCCACGCCGCCGCCCCATATCCGACAGCAAAATCTGCAACGTTTGAATATCACTACTCAAACCGAACTGATTCCCGCAAGCTATTTACAGAACCAGCTATTCGCGCGCGGACCTTATATACTGCGGCCCACGCGTGCAACTCCCAACATGCAATATGCGACATTTCCGCATAAATTTGGGTAAACAGCGCAATCTTTAACGCATTGACTCTTATTCACCCCTTGTTGATATTGCCCACCGGATAAATGAGAGTTTTCAAAGGTACTATGATGTTAAAGGTTGCGTTTCAAGGCGAAAAAGGTGCGTTCAGTCATGCGGCGGTCAATGCAGTCTTTCCAAACGAAGAGCCATTGCCTTGCGTGACATTTGAAAACGCTATCGCAGCCGTGCAAAATGGGGATGCGGATTATGCGATGGTTCCAGTGGAAAACTCGCTATATGGCCGAATTACCGACATTCACCATATTTTGCCTGAAAGTGGCCTCAAAATCGTCGGCGAACACTATCACCGTGTGAACATGTGTTTGCTGGGCATAAAGGGGGCCGAACTCGACGAGATTGAAGAAGTTCAAAGCTTGTCTGTTGCGCTTGGCCAATGTCGCAAGTTCATCCGAGATCACAATCTAAGGTCCATCAATGCAGTGGACACGGCAGGGTCCGCCCGTGAAGTGTCCGAGCATGGCGATAAGCGTCGTGCAGCTATTGCTTCAAAACTTGCGGGTGAGATCTATGGATTGGATCTATTGGCCGAAGATATTGAAGACGAGGACCACAATACAACGCGTTTTTTGATCATGTCGCGCCAAATGCTTGAGATTAATTCTGCTCCTGACGTGAAAACCACCTTTGTGTTCCGTGTGCGCAACGTTCCGGCCGCGCTATACAAAGCAATGGGTGGCTTTGCCACAAATGGCATCAATATGACTAAACTAGAGAGTTATATGGTGGATGGAAACTTCACCGCGACACAGTTTTATGCCGATATTGAAGGCCACCCCAGCGATCAGAGCGTGAAATTTGCCATGGAAGAACTTGAGTTCTTTACTGACTATATCAATATCCTTGGCATTTACCCTTCCAAGAAAAGCTACGATGAGGGGGGCAAAGAAGTCTAGTCGCTTTCGCAATTGCACAAACTGCAGTTGGTCTCTTGCATTCTAGCTTAAGATCAACCATATAGTCGCGTTGGGAGGTTGGCGCGGACGAACCGCTCGCCAACTGGGTCAGGTCCGGAAGGAAGCAGCCCTAACGAGTTTGGAACGGGTCGTTGCCAGCCTCCTTCTTTTGCTTTGCGCAGTGCATCAGAATCGGTGTCAAATAGCGCTTCCAACCTTCACATATATTGGCGGAGCAAAAATTGGCGGACAAACAAGACGCATATCTGGTACTTGCCCGCAAATACCGCCCGGAAAACTTCTCGACCTTTATCGGCCAAGACGCGATGCTGCAAACGCTTAAAAACGCGTTTAGTTCCAACCGTATTGCCCATGCATTTATGCTCACAGGTGTACGGGGCGTTGGCAAAACAACAACTGCCCGAATTTTGGCCCGTGCCCTTAATTTTGAAGATGATAGTGGCCCACATCCATCACTTGATCTTGAAGTTGACGGCAAACACTGCCGCGCGATTATTGAAAGCCGTCATGTAGATGTTATCGAAATGGATGCGGCATCGCATACTGGTATTGATGATATCCGTGAGATCATCGACAGTGTGCGCTATGGCCCGGTTTCAGCGCCCTACAAAGTCTTCATCATCGATGAGGTGCACATGCTCTCAAAGGCAGCGTTCAACGGCCTGTTGAAAACGCTTGAAGAGCCGCCCCCATATGTGAAGTTTATTTTTGCGACGACTGAAATCCGCAAAGTGCCAATTACCATCTTGTCGCGCTGTCAACGGTTTGATTTGCGCCGCTATGATCCGGAGACTTTGCAAACCTATCTCGGCAGCATTTTGGAAAAAGAAGGCATTACCTTCGAACCAGAAGCCTTGCAGTTGGTGATCAGAGCCGGGGAAGGGTCCGCACGCGACAACCTTTCGTTGCTTGATCAAGCGATCGCCCATTCTGGCGGCGACATTAAAGCTGACACTGTCCGCCAAATGCTCGGTCTCGCAGATCGCTCGCTCACGCTTGATTTGTTTGAAACGCTTATGAAGGGTGATGCCGCCGGTGCGCTTGAGCAATTGCGCCATCAATATGATGCAGGCGCGGATGCCGCAACTGTTGTAACTGACTTGGCCGCAACCACCCATTTGGTGACCCGCTTAAAAGTTGTGCCGGCAGCGGAAAAAGACCCCGTTTTGACGCCAGATGAGAAGTCTCGCGGCAAGGAAATGGCACAAAAGCTCAACATTCGAGTTTTGTCGCGCACTTGGCAAATTCTTAATAAGGGCATTGCCGAAATCAACAATGCTCATGATGCTATTCAAGCGGCTGAAATGGTCTTGATCCGCCTAGCCTATGCTGCGGATTTGCCAACGCCGGACGAATTGATCAAAAAGCTTGGCGACGCGCCTCAAGGGGCAGGCGCATCTGCGCCAAATGCTCCCGCTGGGCGGCCAACGGGCGGCGGCGGTGGCATGCAGCAAGCGGCAGGTGGCGGCGCGCGCATGCAGGCGGTCAGCATCAACCATGCACCTCAAGCATCTCCCGTTCAAAAGCCAACCATGTCGCTCAACAGTTTCGCTGAAATCGTGGCGCTTTGTGGTGAAAAACGTGAGCTGGTGCTTAAACACGCTTTGGAAGCAAATGTGAGCCCCATATCCGTGGCGGACGGGCGCATTGAAATCGCGTTGACCCCCGAAGCGGATCAATCGGTTGCATCCCAGCTTTCGCAAAAGCTAAAAGAATGGACAAACCGCCCCTGGCTTGTGACCGTATCCAAGCAAAAGGCAAATGATACCATCCGCCAACAGCGCGACCGTGAAGCGCAGGAAAAACTCGACAAGGCGATGCAGGATCCTTCGGTGAAGGCAATTCTGGCTGCATTCCCGGGCGCGCGCTTGGTCAATGAAAAGTCGCTAATTGATGATGAGCCGGTGGCCGAAGAATGGCTTGATGACGGCGATGTAGACGAAGGATTGGAAGAATGAAAGACATTATGGGCATGATGAAGAAAGCTCAGGAAATGCAAGCCAAAGTTGGCGAGATGCAGGCTGAGCTGGAAGCAACTGAAGTTCAAGGTAGCGCGGGCGCAGGCATGGTTGTTGTCACTCTGACAGGCAAGGGCGATATGCGCGGTGTTAAGATTGATCCTTCTCTGCTCAAAGCTGAGGAAGCAGAAATCTTGGAAGATCTGCTAATCGCCGCTCACACAGATGCGCGTGCAAAAGCCGAAGAAATCAGCCAATCGAAAATGCAAGAAATGACCGCCGGCCTGCCTATTCCGCCGGGCATGAAATTGCCGTTTTAGGTCTCTAAGCTCAAAACTATGAACAACCAAAATGGCGGCCCAGAGATTGAACAATTGATCCAGCTCCTTGCCCGATTGCCGGGCTTGGGGCCGCGTTCGGCTCGGCGCGCTGTTTTGCATTTGATCAAGAAAAAAGACACTTTGATGGCGCCGCTCGCTTCCGCTTTGGATCGGGCAGTGGACAGTGTTTTGACCTGCGCCCAATGTGGTAATGTCGACACAAAATCGCCGTGCAACATCTGTCTTGATCCGCGACGTATCGAAACCGGTTTGCTGATCGTTGTGGAAGACGTGGCTGATCTTTGGGCACTGGAGCGGGCGGGTACCACCAAGGCACTTTACCATGTTTTAGGTGGCACATTGTCACCATTGGATGGTGTTGGCCCTGAAGACCTCAATATTTCAACC
>NZ_CAKZPW010000373.1:0-8467 GCF_937139385.1 uncultured Maritalea sp.
ATTGCAGGCGTTGGTCTTGGGCTGTTTTGTGGCTCAACGGGCATCCTTTCGCTTGGCCATGTCGTCTTCTTTGGCATCGGCGCCTATGTGTCCGCGTGGTTCACCATTCCATCCACGATAAAGCCAATTTTGCTACCACAGTTGCCCGCACCATTGTTAAATGCGGAATGGCCGTTGGTCGCGGCCATTGTGCCAGCGACGTGTGCTGCCGCAATTGTTGGGGTGCTAACAGGTTTTGTCATGCAGCGACTGCGCGAAACATCCGCCGTCATTGCAAGCTTTGGTTTCCTGGTCATCGCCTATTTGCTCTTTATCGGCCTGAAGCCGCTCACCAACGGCAAACAGTCACTATATGCTTTGCCAACCGAGCAGGTTACTTGGCCGCTGGTTCTTGGTTTGTTGGGGCTGGCGCTGATTGTTGCGTTCGCCGTGAAATCGAGCCGCATCGGCCGCGCTGCGGAAAGTTTTAGAGAAAACGAACCAGCTGCGCGCTCAATCGGCATACGCTCGGAGCGCCCAATTTTTGGTGTCTGGGTGGTTAGTGCTGCGATCGTGGGGGCCGCTGGTGCATTGTTTGCCCATTCCGTTGGTGTGGTGTCGCCGTCTTCATTCTATCTCGACAAAACATTTGCGCTTATCGTGTTGGTGATCGTTGGTGGCTATCGCTCGCTCACTGGTGCCGTTGTGGGCGCAATATTTGTTAGTTTTGCGGAAGAGATCTTCAAAAAGACTGAGGAGTTCCTCAACGGGTATTCGGGCACTGAATTGGCGTTTGGTTTTATTATGCCAAACGTGTTTGGCCTAACAGCTCTGTCGTTTTCACTTTTGATCTTGCTGGTGCTCTATTATCGCCCAGAAGGGGTGGCGGGATACAAGGAGATCGCTGCGCACCAATGGTTCCAGCGTTTGTTCCCGAATGTATTTGCAAAGAAAACTGCCCATTCGAATAAGCCCAACTACCACGTTGATGAAACCGCGGTACTCACCACAACAAATCTGCAAAAATCCTATGGCGCTTTTTGTGCGATGGATAAAATCAATCTTGAAGTCAAAGCGGGCCAAATCGTTGGACTGATAGGTCCAAACGGTGCGGGGAAGAGCACATTCATCAACGTCATCACCGGCAATCTTTTTGCAACAGGTGGTTCAATTCAGCTCAACGGGAATGACGTAACGCTGGCGAGTGCCAGTGAATTGGCAAAAATTGGACTAGGCCGAACCTTTCAAAACATTAGAACGTTTGGTGCCATGAGCGCGCTTGAAAACGTCATAGCTGCGGTCAATGTTTCGCGCCCCGATATGTCCCGGCTAGAAGCGGAGCAATTGGCGCTCAATTGGTTAGCCTTTTTGGGGCTGGAAAATAAATATCAAGAGCAGGCCGATGGTTTGGCCTATGGCGATCAGCGACGTCTTGAGATCGCACGCGCTTTGGCTCTTGAACCACAGTTCCTTATTTTGGACGAGCCTGCAGCTGGCATGAACGACCAAGAAACCAAAGACCTTACAGACCTTTTGCAACAAATTGTGCAGCGCATCGGTTGCGGAATCCTGTTGGTTGAACATGACCTACCAATGGTCATGGCGCTCTGTGATCAGATCTATGTGGTCAATAAGGGCGAACAAATTGCGAGCGGAACCCCTCAGGAGGTTCAGGCGGATCCGCACGTCATAGAAGCCTATATCGGCGAAGAAATGGACGACTAAACGTCCAAAGTGGAGGGAAGAATGATTAGGAAAATTCTATTAGCAACGGCAGTTGCTGCGCTCGGAACGATGCCTGCGATGTCAGAAGACTTTGTGATTGGTGCTGTGAACGCCAAAACCGGCTTTATGGCGTCATATGATGCGCCATTTATGCAAGGCGTTTCAATGTATCAAACTGAAGCAAATGCGCGCGGTGGGTTCTTGGGCAAATACCCAATTGAGTTGATTGAGCGCGATGACGCTTCTGACGTTCAAAAATCAACCGTTTCAACTGCAGAAGTCATGGCGAGCGAAAAAATGCACGCCTTCATCACATCGGCTTTGGTGCCTTACGCGGTGTCCGCGGGCACACAAGCGTTACGCAAAGACATGTTGGCGGTCCACACGATTGCGTCTCAACCAACAATCCCCGCCCGTCTGGGCGAAGGTTCGTTTCTTGTTATGATGTCCGACGCACATATGGGGGGCGTTTACGCAAAGTTTGCCGCCCAGGATTTGAAAGCAAAAACCGCCTATTTGGTCACTTCCCAATTTGATCCTTACACAGACTACTTGCCACGTTACTTTGAGGAAAAGTTTGTCGAAGCAGGTGGTTCAGTTGTTGGGAATTCAGAGTTTGCATATGACCAACAAGAGTTCTCAACAATCATTGCATCAATTAAGGCGCTTCCCGAAGAACCTGATGTGATCGTGGCCATGCCATTCGATAATGATTTTCCGGTTTTCATCAATCAGCTGCGCGCCGCAGGGATCAAGTCAGCATACTTGGGGCCCGATGTGCTAGATCAACCGGCTGTTCGGGGCTTGGGTGAAGTTGTTGAAGGCGTCTACTACGTAACAATGGCCGCGCCATCTTCTAGCCCAGAAGCTGAAGCGTTTGTTGCAAATTACGCTGCAACCTATGGCAACGAGGATAGCGTTTATCCAGCAATGGTTGGCTATTCGTTTATGCGCATGCTTGAAAAAGCCATTGAGAGCGCCGGAACAATCGACCCGCTATCGGTCCGCAAAGCATTTGGTGAACTGGAAAATGTGAAAACCGAAATCGGTGAAGTCACATTCAAAGGTTTTGGGGCGCTTCCTAATCTGCCTGTGCATGTGATGCAAATCCAAGGCGGCGAGGGCGTTCACATCAAATCTATCAAATTGGAACCAAGTGAAATTCCATCACCTCGTTCATAATTTTGATTGCAAATACAGGGGTGTCGCTTTGTCAGCGTCACCCCACTTTGAAAGTGGATAGATGAAAAACACACTACTCAATGTTGATCAGTTGGAAGTGAGCTATGGGCCGGTGAAAGCTGTGCAAAACATCTCATTTCAAGTCAATGAAGGCGAGTTGGTGACCATCATTGGCGCGAATGGCGCGGGAAAAACATCCACGCTAAACGCCATTATGGGGTTAACGGACATTTCTGCTGGCAAGGTGGAATTCAATGGCAACGATTTGGCCAAATCCTCTGTAGAAGCAAAACCAAAACTGGGCATTGTCATGTCGCCTGAAGGGCGAAGGGTTTTTGCAGATTTGACAGTGAAAGAAAACCTGATCGCTGGTGGCATTACGTTGCCAAAAGCTAAATGTGATGTGCGATTGGACGAAATGGTCAAACGCTTCCCCATTTTGGGCGAGCGGGTCAACCAAGAGGCTGGCACGCTTTCTGGTGGTGAGCAGCAAATGCTTGCCATAGCGCGCGCCCTAATGATTGGTCCCAAATTCCTCATCCTTGATGAGCCTTCACTGGGGCTTGCACCAAAAATTGTTACCCAAGTATTCGAATTGATCAGTGAATTGCACCAAGAAGGCGTGACCATTTTGTTGGTGGAGCAAAACGTCAAAAAAAGCCTGGCGGTTGCTGATAGGGCCTATGTGATGGAACTGGGGCATATCGTGCGCGAAGGCAGAGCCGCAGACCTTTCGCAAGACAAAAAAATTCACGAAGCCTATTTGGGCGCGGCGTAGGAACGAACCATGGAACAATTAATCCAATTTGCTATATCCGTTTTGAGCCTTGGGGGAACCTACGCATTGCTGGCTTTGGGCCTTGCCACCGTATTTGGACTACTTGGTTTTCTAAATTTTGCCCATGGCGATCTAATGACCGTTTGCGGCTATGGCTTGTTTTTTATGCTCGCGGCAGGTGTGCCATTTCCAGTAGCGGTCTTGTTCGCAGTCGCTCTAGCGGGGTTTGCGGCCGTTGCTATGGAGCGCATTGCCTTTAGGCCATTGCGTGGACGCAGCCCAATGTCGCTGCTCATCACCTCGTTCGCTATCTCTTTGGCGCTGCACGTGAGTTTCCAGATTTTCATCAGCCCGAAATCCAAACCAATTCCCATCCCTAGCTATTTTTCCGGCTATATGACCTTTGGCGATGTCTTCATTTCCAAAGCGCAAGTCATGTCCATCATCATCTCTTTTGCGACACTGTTTGGACTAAATGCATTCATCACCAAAACTCGGATCGGCATTGCGCTACGTGCTGCTGCATCGGATTTTACCGTTGCCAGATCAATGGGAATAAACGCCAATAAAATGATCATGTTGGCTTTTGGCTTGTCGGGCGTTCTTGCTGGCGTCGCCGCCGTCATTTGGATTGCACAGCGCGGCGCTGTTTTTCCCGCGATGGGTCTAACCCCTATGGTCAAAGCGCTGATTGCAGTGATTATAGGTGGGTTGTCTAACCCAAAGGGCGCTCTTTATGGCGGTTTCTTGCTGGGACTATTGGAAGCCAGTTTCCTCTATATTCTGCCCGATCAATATGTGATTTATCGCGACGCGGCGGTTTTGTTGACCCTGATTGCATTCTTGATGATGCGTCCAAATGGGATCATCGCAACAAATGCTGAACCAATGCGGTGATGTGGTGCGTGGTCTGTTTTATTGGAAAGTAAATTGCCAGAATTGAGAACACTCATAGAGGTGCTCTTGTTTGGAAACAGAGCTCCTCTTCTTTTAGGTGTTTATGATATCAATCGCATGGGAAGTGGAACCGTTCGGGCAGGGCGAATTATCTAACATTGCCACAGGCCGCCCAATCCATATTGGCGCCTGCCGCCGTGGCGACAGGCTTTTCAATTAATGTGTAGCCGCTAACTACCTATTTCAGCAAACGACTCTGTCGATCATGGCGTTCATAAATGTCTTATAGTCGATGGGAAAGTCAGCTGTTTCCAACCCTTTTAGGATTGGCGAGACGTATTTCTGGGTGGGTGCCCACTCGTTCAGTTCACCTGGAATAATGTATGTGGACGAGGGCACTTTGTTGCCAGATGCATCGATCAACGTGATTGGGGTATGTACCCATTGTTTGGTCGAGACCTCGGCTGCATCGTCCATTTTGGCCATATCTTCGTCGGTCAATTCATATTGAATGCCATAGGTAACCGCGCCTTCTTTGGCGACGAGTGTGCAACCTGCAAGGCCCTCCCTAGAGCAATTTCCAAACGCCATTTCATAGCCGTCTAGCCGCATGTAGCCCACGTTCTTTGCGCTTGGGCACACGCCGCGCATGCTCTCTTCAACCAAAAGGGTGCCATAAGCAAAATAATGCATTTTAGTCTCTCCGTGTTTTCGATTATTCGTTTGTCTTTATTTCGCTGAACCAAAAGTCTTGTTGGCTTAACCTGTCGCGAAAATCGTTCATCTCGTTTGCCCGATGACAGCGCACCAAGCGCTCGCCTTCTGCTTGGCCAACAGGTTCAAGGGAAGGCATGTCTTGCCAACACGCATCAATCGCCATTGGACATCGGGGCGCAAAACGACAACCCTGAAATGGTTGTGACAGGTCCGGCGGCGCACCGGGGATGGATATGGGGTCGTGATCAAGCGTCAGGTCGGGGATCGCATATCTCAAGCCAGCGGTATAGGGATGCAATGGGGTGCGTGTGATGGACTTTGTATTCCCGGTCTCAACAATCATGCCTGCATACATCACCACAATGCGCTCGCAGCTTTCAACGACCAATGCCAAGTCGTGCGTGACCAAAACAATTGAAAAACCTTGTTCAGCTTGTAGGCTATAAAGGCGGTCAAATATTTGGTCTTGAACGATCACATCCAGAGCAGTTGTTGGTTCGTCCGCCAGCACGATTTCAGGTTCAAGTGCCAGCGCCATGGCAATGACAGCACGTTGACGCATGCCGCCCGAAAACTGGTGCGGATAGTCATCCAATCGTTCCGATGACACGCCGACCAAATCGAACAATTCTTTCGCGCGTTCGCGAGCCTTTTCTTTGGGCATGTCTTTGTGTGATAGGATCGCCTCTTCAATCTGCGCGCCGATCTTGTGGACCGGATTGAGAGCATTAAGAGCGCTTTGCGTAATCATTGAGATACGCGCCCATCGTGCTTTTCGGCGAGTTTCACCGTCGGTGGTCAATAGGTCAGTTTTGTCCAATAGAATTTGGCCATTTGGAGTTCGCGCATTTTTGGGCAGCACCCCCATGATGGCTTTGAGTAAAGTCGATTTTCCACAGCCACTTTCTCCAACCAACCCAATTCGATCACCTTTGAAAAGATCCAAATTAATCTCTCGCAAAGCAGCAACAGGATGTTCGCCAGCTTTGTAATCTACGTCCAGGTCTTTGATGGAAAGCGCCGGGGTGAACTGATGTGTTTTGTCCATGATTAACCCGCCTGCTTTATGCGTGGATTGACAACTTCTTCATATGCGCGGCCGATGAAATAAACCGAGGTCACAAGCACCATGATGGCAATGCCGGGCGGCACCACCCACCAGGGTGCGCGATACATCATTTGCGATGCGTAGGCGTCGTAGATGATCGATCCCCAACTCACGACATTTGGATCACCAAAGCCCAAGAACCCAATGCTGGCCTCAGTAATGATTGCCCAAGCCAGTGCAAATGTGACGCCAACAAGCGCAAACGGCATGATGTTGGGGGCGATTTCTTTGTAAGTAATGTCAAAATCACTCGCACCGGTGGTGCGCGCCGCTGCAATGAATTGGCGTTCGCGTAAGGAGAGCACTTCCGCCCGCACAATCCGTGCCGTTGAGCGCCACATCACAATCATCATCGCAAAAATGATGGTCCAAATGTTTTGCCCAGTGAGCGATAACAACACAATGATAAAGGGCAAAAATGGCAGCCCTAAAAAAATGTCAGTTATGCGCATGAGTATGCTGTCCACGCGGCCACCAAGGTAGCCCGCCAATAGCCCAACATTCACCCCAATCAGCACGGTGCCCAGAGCGGTCAAAACGCCAATGGTAAGCGCGGGGCGTGCGCCCCAAAGCATTTGGCTCATGACATCGCGGCCAAGCAAGGTTGTACCCAACCAGTGCTTCCACGTGGGTGGGGAAAGACGCACCAGCTTACCCGCTTCGTCATAGATGCGTTCGGTTGGCCCATAAGGGGCAACCAATGGCCCCAAGGTCGCAATGGCCACGCAAAGACAGAAGATGGATAAGCTGATGCGCCCAGCGGGAGAACTCCAAATAATGGCAAGGAAACGCGATATAGTGCGGAACATCTAGCTCTCCTACTTATAGGTGATACGGGGGTCTAAAATCCCGTACATGAGGTCGGCCAACAATGTGCCACCAACCGTTAGAACAGCGATTAAAAGAAACGCGGCCTGAACCACAGGGTAATCCGACCTCCCCACAGCTTCGACCATCAAGAGGCCGAGGCCGGGCCATGAAAACACAGTCTCAATCACCACAGACCCAGCAACTGCCCAGCCCAATATCATTGGCAAAGTTGTGGCCAATGGCAGCATAGAGTTGCGCATGGCGTGATGGTAAAGAATGCGATTTTCGGGCACGCCCTTCATGCGGGCCAACTCGATGTAATCCTCGCCAATTGTTGACAACATGGTTGAGCGCATGAGCAAAAACGGAAAGCAAAACTGGTAGGCCACATTGACCATGAACGGCAGGGCCAAGTGGTGCAGAAAATCGAGCGACAGATACATTTGCAGGTTTGCTTCAGGGAATTTTCCCGGTGAAACAATGTGCCCCACAGGGAACATATCAAGGCGAATGGAGAAAAACAGGATCGCCAACATGCCCAACCAAAACACAGGCGTAGATTGCAACGCCGTTGCAAGCAGCACCAAAAAGCCTTCAACTTTGCTGCCACGTTTCCATGCAACCATGGCACCAGCAAATGCACCTATTGCGTAAGCAACAACCATAGATGGCAAGATCAAGACGAGCGTATTGATTAGTCGGTTGCCAATTTCCCCTGCGACAGGGCGCAAGGTGTGGAAGGAAATACCAAAGTCAAAAACCAGCAAATTGCGCAGGTAAATGAAATATTGTTCGTGCAAAGGTCGATCGAGCCCGAACTGTGCCTTTAGTGCTTCTTGCGCCTTTGGGTAAAGTGCAGGGCTGATCACCGTAGCGGTTGGATCACCGGGCAGCATGCGGAACATGAAAAACATCACGCTGACCATGACAAAAAGGGTTAGAAGCGCATGCCAAATGCGCTTAATCAAAAACTGTCGCATCAACCGGCCTCCAGCGTTTGGGCATTTTCAAATGCGAAATGGCACTCAGCACGGTGGTAGCCCCTGCAAAGACCTTCGGGAAAATCTGTAGCGCATATCGGTTTCGCCACCGGGCAACGAGGGTGAAAACGGCACCCCGCGGGGATGGCGGCAGCGCTTGGTATCGCGCCAGAAATATTTGGCCGCTTGCGCACAACATCTGGGTTGGGATTTGGTGTGGCGGCCAATAGGGCCTGAGTGTAGGGATGCTCGGGATTTGCAAAAACCTCACGACATGGACCGCTTTCAACA
>NZ_CAKZPW010000374.1:0-3143 GCF_937139385.1 uncultured Maritalea sp.
ATTTCCCTCACAATGCGGCCTAATCGCTCGAAATATTGCTCGGAAAGTGCATGTTGTTTTTTCATTATTCTTCGCTCGGCGAAATGCTGTTTAAAGCTCCGCCGCTCCTAAATTTGGATAAATTTGTGCCGAAAACGCCACGCGAAACGCGTGCCAAATGCTCGACAAATGATGGTTGAACAACCAGCGTCTAGAAAACGCGGGTTATAGAAGCTGAAAACGTGAACCTAAAAAGCATCAGCAAGGCGCTGAGCAAAGGATCGGTTGCGCTAGTGTTAAACTGGCAAACGAGTTGCCAGGAGTGAATTGATGATTGTATGCATTTAAAAACCTCCTTGGCGTTGGGGTTGGTGGGACCAACCGAGTTGAAGACAATTGTGCAATACGCGCCGAACCACCTCTTTACAACCAAAAAATGAGACAATTTGGCACACCCTGCCCAATTGTTGCAATTTGAACACAGGGTTAGCTACTGCCCTAAAACTGGCATTTCAGCACGTACTTGCAGAACATATAAAGAACAGTTATAGTTGTTCAACGTTTGTTCCGATTCTATACCTGGCTGCAAAGGACTTCGAAATGCTGACCCGCAAACAACATGAACTGCTCATGTTTATACACGAGCGCATGAAGGAAAGTGGTGTTCCACCTTCTTTTGATGAGATGAAGGATGCGTTGGATCTAAAATCAAAGTCCGGCATTCACCGCCTTATCACAGCGCTTGAAGAACGTGGTTTCATTCGCAGGTTGCCCAATAGGGCTCGGGCGATGGAAGTTGTTCGTTTGCCAGACAGTATGAACCCATCTTTAGGCGGTAAGAAATCAAAATTTGAACCTAGCGTTATTGAAGGTGATCTTGGTCGCGTGCCCAAACAGCCAGTACGGGCCATCGATGATGATGATGATCGCGCAAACGCACCTGTATCTATTCCCGTTATGGGCCGCATTGCAGCTGGTGTGCCTATTGAAGCGATCCAAACGCAAAGCCATATGATTTCTGTACCGCCAGAAATGCTGTCGGGTGGCGAACACTACGCGTTGGAAGTTGCCGGGGATTCAATGATTGACGCGGGCATTTTTGATGGCGACACGGTGCTGATTAAAAAGCAAGATACAGCCTCTAACGGTGAGATTGTGGTGGCTTTGGTCGATGGTGAAGAGGCAACCTTGAAGCGTCTGCGCAAAAAGGGTCAATCCGTGGCGCTGGAAGCGGCAAACCCTGCCTATGAAACACGCATTTTCGGCCCTGACCAAGTTGATGTTCAAGGCCGATTGGTTGGTTTATTTCGCAAGTACTGACCCCCGTTAGGGCGTTAGGCTCTAACACCCCCGTTTGCGAACACTTGGCCCGGCAACATTGGTTGACCGGGTCTTTTTTGAACATTATTGATTTTACTATTCAGTCTTATTGAAAAAACTGCGTCACCGTTTCAAGTCAAACTCTTGTGTGCTGTTCCCATTCAATCATTGTCAGACACGCACCGGGCAACACCGCACAAAAACCCCGACTGCGAGGGGGAGAAGCGGCCCCCAACTTGCTGGTTATGGCAAAAAGCGCATAGGACTATGGTCGCCAGGGTCGGCGCTGATCGTTTATGGCCCACCTCACCTCAAATTGCCCTTGCTCATCCAGAAAGATTGTTGCAACGCCCTGCATATCCAACTGCTTTTGTTCGATCACCAACGCAGTTGAACAGGATACATCCCGCCGCTGCCGCACTATAAGCACGTCGGCGCGGCCACAGTCTTCGTTTAGTCCAACACTATCCTTGACCACAGAGATAACACGCCCCCCAACTTCCGCGCTGCAACCATGCTTGTCGCACGCGCCAACGGCTTCCTGATCGATCAGGGAAGAGCCAAATCGTTCCGCCCAGGCCCTGCTGGTGAAACTATTAGACTTGCGCCCCATCTGGAAGAATTCGTCCGCCTGCCGAACAATCACCGCTTGCGTGCTGTCCGAGACAACCATAAATGGCAAGGCGGCAGCGCCAAACCCAACAATTGCAAGTCCAAAAACGCCGGGTACGAAAAACTTCAACCACCCTCGGAAAAAGCTGAGCCAACAAAGCGCCACAAAACATCCGGGCAACACCCACTCTGCCAGCATTGGCGTTTGGGTATAGTTAGCACTCATGGCTGAAATGGTGCGCGCCACTGCAACCACCAGATCAATCCCCATCCCCATGCCAGCCAAAAATGGCCCCTCTAAACCTAAAGGCATCAACAATACAGCCGCTAAGCCGCTTGGCAGCACAAAGAAGCCCACAATCGGCACTGCAATCAAATTGCCGATCAATCCCATTGGGGCGAATTGTTGAAAATGCACAGCAGCAATAGGTGCCGTCGCCACTCCAGCGATCAAACTGGTCAGCGCCAATCCACCAAATAGTTTCGCCAAGAACGGCACCTGCAAGGCGCTACGCCCAACAATCGCATAAACAGCAACCAAGCCAACAACTGCCGCGAACGACAGTTGAAAACCGGGTTTGTAAATCTCATGCGGAAACAAAACAATAATAACGATTGCTGCAATTGCCACATTGCGCATGGTAATGGCACGTCGACCCACCAATATGGCCACAAAAGCCAAAACAAGCATCAGTGTCGCCCGTTGGGTGGCAAGGTTGGCACCAGATATCACCAAATAACCAATTGCCACGCCAATCGCCCCGATGGCCGCAAGGGGCTTTATCCAACGATCTTGCCCCACCGCTTGGGCAACGATTATGCGGATCATAAAAAACACAGACCCAACCACCAACGTCAAATGCAGGCCCGAGATCGCTAAAACGTGGGCAAGCCCCGCATTGGCAATATTCTCGCGCAACGCATCATTGATTCCCGATTGGTCACCGATGATCAATGCCCGCGCGATCGCAGCTTGATCCGCCGACAAGTAGATATCCAACCGCTCACCAATCCCCCACCGCAGCCGATCAATCGCTCTCCAAACAGAACCATTGCCCGGGGTCAGCTTCTGCACCGGCTCAAGCGAACTGGCATAGCCACCAATTCCATCAAAAAACCCTTGAAACTGTGAATCGTAACTAGCGGGGTAAACTGGTTTGGGCAAAGGAATAATGCGGGCCCGCACTGTAATATGGTCACCAAGAGCAATTGGCTGATCTAGGTTTAAGTGT